>JBGSKZ010000314.1:0-1263 GCA_041741035.1 Treponematales bacterium | reverse complement strand
GGTCGCAGGCGCCGGTAGGCCAGCCTGGCAAGGAAAAGGCTCATGCCGCCTAAGAAGGCGATGAAGGTCAGGCGGGCGAAGAAGGCGGACGGCTCCGCGCCTTCCTCCAGGGCCGGCGATTCCGCCCCGGGCACTGGCCCCTGGAGAGGCGGCGGCGGCGCCTCGGTATGCGTGCCTTCCATGGCCGCCTCTTCCCGCAGCTCGGACAGGTAAGCAAAACCGTAGCGCAGGCCAAGGAACAGCGCGATGGCGACGAGGACTAGGGCGAGCGTGCCGGCTACGCTGTTTCTGCCTTCCGCGAATTTGCGCGCGGCGGACCTGGCCTTGCGTCGCCTGAAGGCGTCCCGCAGTCCGAAGCCCAGCAGGAAGGCAAGGACCAGGGCGAAAATCAGCCCAAGGGCGCCGATGGCGGCTCCGATACCAGAGCCGAAAGGCGCGAGGCTCTCTCGCGCGAGCAGTTCATAGAGGCCGCGCAGGAGCGGGTCGGGCGGGGCCTCTTGGCTCAGGCCGAGCGCCGCGAGCGATAGGCCTCCCAGGGCCAGCCATGCCCGCAGCGTTGAGTGAGGCGTAGCCAGTGTTTCAGGGGCCGTATGCGTATCCATGGGCTTTAGGGCCAGGATAGCCTTCCGGGGCGGCGCCTGTCCAGTTTTTCCGGGGCTTTAGCGCACGATAAGCAGCTGGAGGTCGCACACGTTGGTATTGGTGGGCCCGGTGCGCAAAAGGCCGCCTATATCGTCGAAATACGCGTACGAGTCGTTGCGCTCCAGGTAGTCGCGGAGCGGCAGGCCCTTAGCGCGGGCGCTAGCCAAGAGCCCGAGGTCGGCGAAGGCGCCGGCGGCGTCGGTAGGCCCGTCGTTGCCGTCGGTGCCCGCTGAGAGAAAGACGCAGCGGCCGGCCAGTTCCGGGCTCGCGTCCGCAAGCCCGGCTAGGAAAGCCAGAGCCATCTCCTGGTTGCGGCCGCCCTTGCCCCCGCCGCGTATGGTGACGGTGGTTTCTCCTCCCGCCAGTATGCAGGCGGGCGGGGCTAGGGGCTGGCCGTTCGCGGCGCAATCGAGGCCCATGCCTAGGTAGGCGCGCGCAATTTCGCGGGCCTCGCCCGTTATGCGCGAGCCTAGATAAAGCGTTTCATAGCCCAAGTCCTTGGCCTTGGCCGCGGCGGCCAGGGCGGCCAGGCGGTTGGAGCCGATAAGCAGGTTGTGTACGCGGGCGAAGGCAGGGTGCCCGGGCTTGGGCGTATCGGGCTCCAGCCCCGCGGCTCCGGCC
>JBGSKZ010000313.1:0-1867 GCA_041741035.1 Treponematales bacterium | reverse complement strand
CGTCGGCCAGGTACACGATGAGGTCTGCGCCTTCGGCCAGCGCCCGCGAGCGACGCACGCCCTCCCGTTCCACGGGGTCCGCGCTCTCGCGCAGCCCGGCGGTATCCAGTATACGCACGGGTATGCCGCCCAAGTCCAGCTCGGCTTCCAGATAATCGCGCGTCGTGCCGTGCTGCCCTGACACGATGGCGCGCTCTTCTTTGAGCAGGCGGTTGAAGAGCGAGGATTTGCCCGCGTTGGTCCTGCCCGCGAGGGCTACGAGCGCGCCTTCGGCGAAGAGGCGCCCCACGGCGTAGCTGTCGGCGAGGGCTTGGCAGCGACCGCGCGTGGCGCGCAGGGCGGGTAGTTCTACGGAAAAATCGTCGGGATTCTCGTCTTCGCCGTAATCCAGGCGCAGCGCGCAGGCGGCGCTGAGCCTCAAGAGCTCGCGCCGCAGGTTCTCAAGCTCGCGGGACAAGGCGCCGCCTAGGCGGGCCAGAGCCTCCGACTGCGCGCCCCTCGTCCGCGCCTTCACCAACTCGTCCACCGCCTGGGCGCGCACGAGGTCCATCTTTCCCGAGGAAAAGGCCCTGTAGGTGAATTCGCCCGGGAGGGCCTGCTTGAAGCCCGCGGCGAAGAGGGCGCCCAGCGCGGCCTCCACGGTGGCCAGGCCTCCGTGGCACATGAGGTCGACGCTATCCTGGCCCGTGTAGCTTTTCGGCCCGCGGAACACTACGGCCACCACCTCGTCTACGGAGAGGCCTTCCGCGTCGAGCAGCTTGCCGTATAGAGCGCTTCCCGCCGCCGCGGCCTTCAGCGCGTCGGGGCGCGAAAACGCCGAGGATAGGCGCTCTATCGAAGTAGGGCCCGCCAGCCTCAAGACGGCTAAGGCCCCCGCGCCGGACGGGGTTGCGAGGGCGGCGATATCGTCCTGGGTACAGAGATAGCTTCTGGCCATGCCCCGAACGATAGCGCGCTAAGGCGGGCAGCTTCAATAGCTGCGGAGCCGGGCACCAAAGCCCCGCGCCCGGCTTATTACGCATTGACAGCGAGGGTTCTTTAATAGAAGATTTAGCTGACCTAGCCCTACTCGTGGAGGACATATGAACGTGAAAAAGACCGCGGCGCTCTGCGCGCTGCTCATAATCGCAGGCCTCTTCAGCGCCGCGGCCCAACCCCAGGTAAGCGAAAAGAAGGAAGTAGCCATCTTCTCGCTAGGTTATTACGGCTGGAACATCCCTCTGGAAACGCTCGGCACCATAGACATCGATATTCAGAGGGTATTTATCGACCTGGGCCGCTTCACCATCATCGGCATGCAACAGCGCTTCTCCTCCCAGGGCGTGGATGAGTTCATCAATGCCCTCAAGCAGTCCAAAGAGCAGAATTTCGTGCTTCCCGAACGCTTTCAGTTTGGCGAGGCCTTCCTGACCGAGGCTGAATTCAACAAGATCATAGGCGCCTTCATCATAGCCGTGCCCGTCGTCACCTCCTTCAACAGCGAATACGTGGACGGCAAGGAATGGAAGACCGACATCAAGACCAACGTCAGCTTCATAGACGTGGCCGACGGCACGCTCTTGGGCATAGCCGACGTCGAAACGAGCGGCACGAGCCGCGAGACTCAGTACAAGTCCATACAGAGCGCCATAGACGGCATACCCATGCAGCTTCAGTTCGAGATACGCTCGATCCCCGCCTTTACCCTCAACACCCGCGTCCTCGGCACCCAGAACGGCGATATCAAGCTGGAACTCGGCACGAACATGGGCATTCAGAAGGGCGACGAGTACAGCGTCATCGTGGGCGGGGAGTTCGAAGGCTACCGCGACGAGCGCGAGGTAGGCCTCCTCCTGATCAAGGACGTTGGCCCCGAGGTATCCACCGC
>JBGSKZ010000312.1:0-1504 GCA_041741035.1 Treponematales bacterium | reverse complement strand
GCTGCCGAGCCTACGCCTGGCCATGGCCGAGGGACGATTGGAGCATCGGACCTACCCGTCGCAGGCGCCGCGGGGGCTATTGAATCCGCTCTTCTCGGTGAACTACTACGATCGAGAGCTAAGGAAGGACCTCGCCGCCTTTCATCGCGAGAGCGTCTGCTTCACGCGGAATGTAGCCAACGGCCTTATGCGCATGCGGCTCTACCAGATCTATCATAATTACCAGAAACGCTACCGGATTAGGCCATTATGGCTGCCTTTCACGCATGCCCAGGCCGCGGGGATACCCGCGTTCAGGATCCGCGAAGGGATGCAGGGCTACTATACAGACAGGCCCTTTCTTTCAAAGCTACGCTTAAATGATGAAGAGACAAGGGTTTGGATGAAAGCCCACCGGACGCCCTTGAAAGATGGGAAGGACTATGTGCCCAAGTATGCCCTGGCTTCGTAGGAGGCGTGGAAGCAATAAGGTTCGGGGAACTAACTTTCCCTTAAGCGCCCCGGCCTAGCGGGGGCTTGCGCAGGTTAGAGCGTTCCCCCGAGCAAGGCCGCGCCGAGCTCCCTGTCCTTGAAGGCCCGAGCTATCTGGGTAAGGGCCTCAAGATGGGCTTCCGGCCCCTGGTCATCCGGCGATACGAGTATGACCACGACTCGAACGGGGTCGCTTAATGCGGCAAGCGGCCAGCCTTCCGGCCGGGCGCCCAGGGCCAGCGTTGGCGCTGGTAGGCTGTCCGCGTGCGCATGGAGCAAAAGCACGCCAGGCTCAAGCGCTATGGGTTCCCTGCGCGCGCTCGCGGAAAAACCGTTGGCCATGCGGTCGGCCCGTATCCTGTCGCCGGGGAATATGCTTCGCGTAAGGGCGCTTATGGCGTCGACGAGAGCGGCCTGCCCCATAGCGGAAAATACCCTGCCGCCCGCCCGCGCCGCCTCTATGAGCTCGGGCCATGCCCCGGGCCCTTCGGGTAAGCCGCCACGCCCCTCCGGCGCTGCCGTGATCCGGGGTTCCGGCAGCATGGCGCTTTCACGCTCGGCCGTGTAGGCGAAAACGACCGGCGCGTCGGGAAGGCTCTCGTATACGGCCAGAGCCAGCCGCTCGCTGAGCGGCGACCAGGCCGGGCTGCCTTGCCTGGAGGCCACGATGGCCACGAGGGGCTTGGGTTGGCCCATCGCCTTGAGCTTATTTATGAACGCCCTCCAGCCGTCGAGCGCCTCGGCGCGCGCGCCGAAACGCTCGTCGGGCGAAGCCAGCTTGAGCGCCTCCGCCGCGCCTATCGCGTAATACTGCGCCTGGGCCTGCTTGCCGCAGGAGCGCTGCATGGCCGCTATGCAAGCATAGAACCCCGGCGCTTTTTCCGTGCCGGCCGCGAAGCATAGCACGAGGCGGCGCGTGGCCGGCGCCTTCTCCATGTTGCGCACGACGAAGAGGCCTACGCGCGTAGCGGCCGCCAATTGCTCCAGGGTAGGCCGGTACGCGTCCCCGGCGGGATCCATGCTGGGCCAGCCC
>JBGSKZ010000311.1:0-1086 GCA_041741035.1 Treponematales bacterium | reverse complement strand
AGGGCCACGGCATAGGAGGCCAGATCGGGGTGGACGCGCACATTTTCGGCCTCGTCGCTTAAGGCCCGCAGGCCCTCCAGCCCGCATACAGCGCTTAGCGCGGGCTCTTCGGCCTTGCGCTCGGCCCGCCGCAGGAGTACGGCCAGCTCGTCGGCCTCGCTCGGATAGCCTATCGTGAGCCTCAGCATGAAACGGTCCAGCTGGGCCTCGGGCAGCGGGAAGGTGCCTTCGTACTCGATGGGATTCTGCGTGGCTATGACCATGAAGGGCGAAGGGAGGGCGAGGGTGCTGCCTTCGAGGGTAGCCTGCTTCTCCTCCATGGCCTCGAGCAGGGCCGATTGGGTCTTGGGCGGCGCTCGGTTTATCTCGTCGGCAAGCACGAAATTGGCGAAGATAGGCCCTTCTATGAGCCTGAGCCCCGAGCTGGCGCGGTCCAGCACATAGGCTCCGGTTATATCGGCGGGCAAGAGGTCGGGCGTGAACTGTATGCGTTTGAACACGCCCCCCACCGCGCGCGCGAGGCTCTTGGCGGCCAGGGTCTTGGCCAGGCCTGGAAAGTCTTCTATGAGGGCGTGGCCCCCCGCTATGGCCGCGGCCACGAGGCGCTCGAGGAAGGCCCGCTTGCCTATGACGGCCTTTTCCAGCTCGTCGAGTATAGCTTCGCAGCGCGCGGCTCCGCCCGTAATGCCTTCAGTCTTTATGCTGTCCATCGTTTCCTCCAGGGCTTTGCATGTAGCCGCTCAAGTCGTTCAGGTATGCGTCGACGCGCGTTAGGAAGGGCGTGACGAAGCTTGTATCGGAGCCCTGTCCCCGTCCCGGAGCGGGTTTCCAGAGGCGCGGAAAGCGCCGAAGCCGGCGCAAAAGCGCGGGCGGAAGCCTGCTGCCCTCGGGGCCTTCGCGCCCGGGACGCGCGGCGAAATGGTCGCTTAAAAGCAGGTCCGAAGCGTCCTCGCTCAGGAAGCCGCGGCCCGTTCGCAGGCGCTTGTAGGCTTCCTCTTCGCTGAGCTCCTCGCCGAGTGCCAAGGCGTCGCGGCCGAGGGCCCGCAGGCGTTCCGCGACGAGGCTGCGGTAATAGCCGCGCGTAAC
>JBGSKZ010000310.1:0-6870 GCA_041741035.1 Treponematales bacterium | reverse complement strand
GTCTATGCTCGGGCGCTGGGTGGCCAGCACGAGGTGTATGCCCACGGCGCGGCTCATGGCGGCCAGGCGCGCCAGGGTGGATTCGAGCTCCTTGCCCGTGGTTGCCATGAGGTCGGCGAATTCGTCTATGACCACGACGATATAGGGGAGCTTGTCGGTGGCCATGGTCTTCTCGACTATCTTCCGGTTGTAGGAGCGTATGTCGCGCACGCCCATGGCGTCGAGGAGGCTGTAGCGCCTTTCCATCTCGCATATGCAGTATTGCAGGGCCTGGAAGGCCTTTTTGGGCTCGGTGATTACCGGGGTAAGCAGGTGCGGTATGCCGTTGTAGAGCTTCAGCTCCACGATCTTGGGGTCGATG
Source organism: Treponematales bacterium (assembly GCA_041741035.1). GTDB lineage: Bacteria > Spirochaetota > Spirochaetia > Treponematales > UBA12059 > UBA5200. The sequence continues at coordinate 6,509 of JBGSKZ010000310.1, read as the reverse complement.
AGTATGAGCTTTACTTCGTTGAAGGAGCGGCGGTAGAGTATGGACAGTATGATGGAATTCACGCATACCGATTTGCCCGAGCCGGTGGCTCCCGCAATGAGCAGGTGCGGGGTCTGGGTAAGTTCCACCACCTGCACGTCGCCGGTAATGTCCTTGCCGAGCACCACGGGTACTTCCATCTTATTGGAGCTGAACACCTCGTTCTCGACGATTTCCCGGAACGATACGATATTGCGCTTGTCGTTGGGCACTTCTATGCCTACCGCGTGCTTGCCCGGTATGGGGGCGACGATGCGCACGCTGCTGGCGGCCAGGCGCAGGGCTATGTTGTCCGAGAGGTTAGCTATCTTGGACAGGCGCACGCCGGGGGCGGGCAGTATCTCGAACATCGTGATGACCGGGCCTTTGCGTATGCCGGTAACCTCCGCCGCTATGTTGAATTCTTTGAGCGTTTCGCGGAGCACGTCCGCGGCGTGCTTGGTCTTCTCGTCGATAATCCAATACTGGCCGTCGGGGTACTGCAGCAGTATGCCGTCCGTGGGCACGGCGTAGGGCTTAAGCGCCGGCCTTCCGGCTACGGGCTTCGGGAGGCTACTGGGCGTGTTGGATACCAAGGCCTGGCTGCGCTTATCCGCCTTAGGCGCGGGCTTCTGGCCGGTGCGCAGCGCGTCGCTGTGCTCGCCGTCGGGGAATACCTCGAGGGCGCCCAGGAGGGGGGCCCTTTTGGCTGGAGGCAGCCGAGGGGGTACGGCTTCAGCGCCCGTATCGGCCTCGGTAGCGTCTTCTAGATCGGTATAGTCATCCGCGGCCAGGTCCGCATCGGCATCCATCCAATACTCGTCGCTGCCCGCGGGATCCTCGCCCCGCCCCGCCGCCTCGAAATCAGGGCTGTCTTCCATGCGCCCGAACAGTACCGGAATGGGCTTTTCCTCGCCGCCCGTACTGTGCGCTTCAAGCTCGGGCAGCTCCTCAGGCTCTTCCTCGGCCGTATCGGCGGGCTTGTCGCCGCCCTCGCTTTGGCTGATAAAGAATTCCCGGAGGGCCCTGCGGTCGTCGCTCGCGGACCGCGACGCGGGCAGCGGGCCGGGCCGCGCTACCTGCGGGTCTTTATCGTAGGGTTCATCGCCGCCTTCGTCCGTATCGTCGCCGGATAGCGGATAAGCGCCCCGCGTATCGGCCTTATCCTGGCCCCAGAGATCCTTCCAGCGCCGTTCCTCCGAAGCCGGGCCCGCCGCGGTCGTGCTACGGGCTCCTGCCGCCCCGCCCGCCCGAGCCTCATGGCCGGCGCCGCGGCCGAAGATGAGCCTGCGAAGCGCTATCAGCCCCAGGCTCGAGCCAAGGGCGAGGGCCAGCCAAAAAATAAGCGTGCCCCGTTCGCCAAGGGCCTTAAACGAGGGCCAGGCTAAAAACCAGCGCTCCGGGCTATCCAGGAAACGGGCTAGGGCCGCCATCGAGGCGAAGGGCAACAAGGCGCCCACGAGCAGAAAGAGCAGATCCCGCCGGAAGCCGGGAAGAAAGAGTATTAGGCTGGCAAACCATAGAAAGGCGGGCAGCATAAAGGCGGCCCAGGACAGGCCGCCTAAGAGCAGGCCGGCCAGGCTGCCCGCCTTGGGCGCGCCTTGGAAGCTGGCCCTGAGGAGCAGGGCGAACAGGGCGAAGCCCAGAAGGGCCAAAAAGGCTCCCACGAGCATGGCGAGCCAGGATGACGATTCGGCGTTAGGGTTTTCTTGAGGCTCCATTGCTACACTATCGGCAAAAAATCATAAGAGTATCAGCCCAAGGATGCCCGCGGGTATAAGATAGGCCGCGAACCAGGCTAATTTGCCTTTCCGCACCAGGGGCAGCAGGAGCAGGAGCGCGCCTATGCCCGCCAGGAAGGCCGCGGCGGAACCGGCTAGGAGCTGTATAGGCTCTACGCTGCCCATGAGTTCGCCCAAGTCCTTAAGCTCCAGGATGAGCGCTCCGAGTATGGCGGGTATGGCCAGGAGGAAGGCGAATTCCCCGGCCGCCTCACGCTTCATGCCCGAGGCAAGGCCGGCGCTTATCGTTATGCCCGAGCGGCTTATGCCCGGCAGCACGCCTATGCCCTGGGCTATGCCGGTGATAATGCCATGCTTAATGCCGAGCGCGCCGTAGCCGGCGTCGCCTTTGAAAAAATTCGAGGCGATCAGTATGAGGGCGCTGACGAGGAGCATGCCGGAGGCGAAGGCCGGGCTCCAGGCAAAATTCCGCGATTCTATGCCCAGGCCTATAAGCGCGGTAAGAACGGTAGCGGCGAGGGCCGGTAGGACTATAGCCAGGTTTTCACCGTCGCTCCCGTCGCTCTTCTTAACGAGCCAGCGGGCCATGGATCGCAGTATGCCGTATACGCGGACGCGGAAAACGACGAGGATGGACAGGAGGGTCGCCGCGTGCAGGACCACGTCGAAAAGGGCGGGCACGCCCTGAAGGCCCAGCAGGTCCTTGAGGATGAGCAGGTGGCCGCTCGAGGATATGGGCAGGAATTCCGCGACGCCTTGGAATAGTCCGAGCAGTATGGCTTGAAGGGTGGTCATTGGATTTTCTCCTAAAATGAGTACGGCGATGCTGAAAGGCTATAGCGCGCTGCCCCGGCGCAAGGGAATATAGCACGAAGGGTTTAGTCTGTCAGTACTTGCATATATAGAGCATATTTATATATCCTAGAGGAGACGAAAAGCCGCACTATGTACGGAAGCTTCGCGGCTTTGGCCGCAGCATCGTGTCTTTGCCCATTCCGTTTTGGGGCCTCGTCCACCCATGTTTTCTTTCAAGGAAGGTACCCATGACGATCCAGAAGGACCGCGTCGTTTCTATCGATTATGAGCTCAAGGACGCTTCCGGTGTTCTTATCGACCGCTCAGAGGGCGAACCCCTGTCCTATCTTCACGGCAACGACAATCTTATACCCGGCCTCGAGCGCCAGCTCGAAGGCAAGAAGGCCGGCGATAAGGTCAATTGCGTCATAGCCCCCGTGGACGGCTACGGCGAGCGCGACACCGAGCTCGTATTCGAGGTTTCCAAGAGCAATTTCGCCGAGCCGGAGAAAATAGAGCCCGGCATGCAGTTCCAGGCCCAGCAGGAGGACGGCGTGCACATCGTCACCGTGGTGAGCGTGGAAGGCGAGAACGTCAAGGTTGACGCCAACCATCCGCTCGCCGGCAAGGACCTCCACTTCAACGTAACCGTTAAGGACGTCCGCGAAGCCAGCGAGGAAGAGCTTTCCCACGGCCATGTGCACGGACACGATCACGGCTGCGGCGACGACTGCGAATGCGATTGCGAAGGCGACGACTGCGGCGACGAGTGCGGCTGTTCGGGCTGCCATTAAAATGAAAAGCGGGAAGGGTTCCGACGCCATCCCGGCGAAGGATCCCGCCCCGAGCCGGCCCGTGCGCCAGGGTATCAGGCTAAAGCCCTTCGATATCGCGATAGTGGCGCTCGCGCTGGCCGCGTTCGCCTCGTCGGCCATAGTCATATATGGCGGCCCGGCTCCCTCGTCCATCGTGATATCGGCGGACGGCGATGAATGGATATACCCGCTCAACGAGTCCCGGATCATTGAAGTGCGGGGAAAACTGGGCATAGTGACCATAGGCATCGAGGGCGGAAAAGCCCGTTTTCTCGACTCCCCATGCAAAAACAAGCTCTGCATAGGCTCCGCTCCAATAGGCGTTACCGGCGAATGGTCGGCCTGCCTCCCAAGCGGCGTCTTTATTCGCGTGGAGGGCGACGCTCATGAGCAGGATGAATTCGACGCGATCGTACGCTGAGGGCAGGGCCAGGCTGGCAAGCTTCCTGGCCGCCTTGGCCTTTTTCCTGTCGGCCGTAGAATACATGCTGCCCCGGCCCGTGCCCTTTATGCGGCTCGGCCTCGCCAATCTGCCCATACTGCTGGCCGTGGACCTTTTGCCCTTCGGGCCGTATATGGCGCTCGTGCTGGTGAAGGTGCTGGGCATGAGCGTATTGTCGGGCTCGCTCTTCTCCTACGTAGCGCTTTTCTCGCTAGCCGGTAGCCTGGCGAGCGCCCTGGCCATGCGCGGCTTACGGGCGCTCAGCGCCGACCGCCATCTTTCCTACATCGGCCTCTGCGTGGCCGGCGCCCTCGCGTCCAACCTCGCCCAGGTAGCCCTCGCGCGCGTTTTCGTATTCGGGGCCAGCGCCCGCTACATGCTGCCGGCTTTCCTGGGCCTTGGCCTCATAAGCGGCCTCGTGCTGGGGAGCTTTACCGAGCTCTTCGCGCTGAATTCGGCCTGGCTGCGCGGGGCTAGGGAGGATGCCCATGGATAGGCAGCGGCGCAGGGAGCGTTGGGAAGGCCTCTTTCCCGCGGGGCGCCTGGCGCTCACCGGCGCTTTCCTCTCGCTCGTGCTCCTGTTCCAGCCGAGCCTGGAGGGCCGGCTGGCAATACTCGCCGCCGCGGCGGCGGCCGCCTGGCTATCCGGCAGGAAGCTGTCGCCCCTGCTCACTATACTGGTCATGGCCGGCATAGTAGGCGCCAACCTTCTCGTCCCCCTTGGCAAAAAGCTGGCTTCATGGGGGCCGCTCGTTATCACTGAAATAGCCCTGTACGAGGGCCTCACGAAGGCCGTGACCTTTGAGGCGCTCGTCTTCATATCAAAAGCCTGCCTTGGACCGAATTTACGCCTGCCCGGCAGATTCGGCGCTTTCTTCGCTTCGGCGCTCAGGACTTATGAGTGCATTTTGGCGTATAAGGGCAAAATAAGGGCCCGCTCCTTCATAGCGGATATCGACGCCGCGCTGGTTGCGGTGTACGGCGAAAAGCTCGATACTAGTATAGGAGAGCCGATGGACTCGCCGCCGGCGCGGGGAGCATCGCGGGGAAACGGCTATTTATTGGCCGCCGCCGCGCTTGGCCTAGCGTCGCTCGTCATCGGCCGTTAGTTTGGCTTGAAAAGGAAGACATGATGGCATTATCTCTACGAGGGAAACTCCTCATACTCATTATAGTACCGCTGGCTTTGCTCGGCGCCATGGGCGGCGTCCTGATCTTTCAGAACTGGCAGAACAGCTCCAGGCTCGCCAACGCGCAGTCCCGGCTTGAGCTGATAAGCTCCATGAGCGCGGCCGTGAACGCCTTGCAGCGCGAGCGCGGCATAAGCAAGCTCTCCTTAAACGGCGCCGCGGCCGCGGATCAGATACTGCCCGCGCGCAACGAGAGCGACAGCAGCTGGGAAGTCGCCGCAAAGCTCCTCGACTCCTCCGACCTTGACCAGGTCAGGAAGAACGCCGCAGCCCAGGCGGTCAGCGTCATCCGGAATTTCCGGAGGCAGGTCGACGAGCGCTCCATACTCGAATCGAGCGCCTTCAACGCCTATTCGGAATCCATAGGCATATTGCTCAACACCATGGCGGCGGCGTCCAGGGTGGAGGCGTCCGGCGTAGGCGAATACTTCTCGTCCATCATCATGTCCGAAGAATCAAAGGAATTCGCCGGACGCACGCGCGCCATCAGCTCTTCTATATTTGCCCTCGACCTGCCCGTCCGCGAGGCTTCGCTTATGGAGCTGCTGAGCGCGTACGCGGCCATTGGCCTCAACCTGAAAAGCCGCAGCTATAGCCTTACGCCCCAAGCCGAGGTAGCCATAGCCGAGCTCTACGTGCTGCCCGAGTGGAAGCTGCTCGGCGACGCGGTAGCGGCCATAATAAAAAACGCCGATACCGGCGGCTTCGGCCGCGATGGCCTTGAATTCTTCAAGTCGGCGAGCACCGTGGTCGAAGGCATACAAAACGTCATCAAGGTGAATATCGAGCTCACCAGGCAGGAACTCGACGCGCGCAGATTAGGGCTCGTGAAAAGCACCGTAGCGGTGGCTTCCATGGTAGGCGTATCGGTAGTATTCCTCTTCATCCTTTCGCTGCTCATACTGGCCAGCGTCACCGGGCGCATGAAGCAGGTAAGCCAGGGCATGGCCGATATATCCGGAGGGGAGGCGGACCTTACCAAGACCCTAGACGTCCGATCCAAGGACGAGCTCGGCACCCTAGCCGGGCACTTTAACGATTTTGCCCATATGCTCAGGAAGCTCATGGACAAGGTGAAGACCGAGATACGCAAGCTGGACGATAATATGCATCGGCTCTCCGCGAACACCGAGGAGACCGCCGGCGCCATACGGCAGATTAGCGCCAATATCGATAGCCTTAAGCACCAGACCTTGAACCAGAGCGCCTCGGTTACCGAGTCCAGCGCCACCGTAGAGCAGATAGCGAAAAACATAGCCATGCTGTACCGGCAGATAGAGCGCCAGGCGGACGGCGTAGCCACCTCGTCCTCTTCCATTGAGGAAATGGTGGCCAATATACAGTCGGTGACGGCGAACATCGAGCGCATGGGCACGTACTTTCAGCAACTCCTGGGCAAATCCGATTCCGGGCGCGAATCCATAGCCACCGTAGCCAAACAGGTGAAGGAAATCGACAACCAGTCCGAAATGCTGCAGGAGGCGAACAGCCTTATCGCCGGCATAGC
>JBGSKZ010000309.1:0-3205 GCA_041741035.1 Treponematales bacterium | reverse complement strand
GCGCATGAAGAGCTCGAGCGCCTTGGCCGGTTCGCCTTCCTCCAGCTCGAAGCAGGCAAGATTATTCATACTTAACATCGAGCATTCCCGGTCGCCGAGCTTTTGGAAGAGCGAGAGCGTCCGTTCGAAAAGCCCATGAGCCTTGGCCTGGTCGCCCGATATGGCCGCTAGGATGGCCAAGTTCCCCGCGGCGCTGGCGGCGGCCAAGTCATCTCCCTCCTCTTCGAAGGCCGCGTACGCAGCGCCTAGGAGTTCTCCGGCGGCGTCGAGCCTACTGGCCGTGAGAGCTAGGCTCCCGAGCCCCTGCTTGGCCATGGCCTCCTCCGCCTTAAGGCCGGCGTCTTGGGCGAGGGCCAGGGCTTCTTGGAAACGCTCCTCCGCTCCTTCGGGGTCGCCCCGGTAGTAGCGGTTCCACCCGAGGGCAAGGAGGTCTCGGCAACGGTCGGGGCTTGCCCCGGCGGTCTCCGATATAGCGAGGGCCTCATTGAAGAGCTCGCCGGCTTCCTCGTAGCGGCCGCGGCTACGCTCAAGGAGGCCGATACGGCAGAGCGCCTCCGCCCGGCGAGGCCCGGCGGCGCCCGAGGCGCGCAGGGCGGCTTTAATCCTGGCGATGCCCTCCGCGAAAGCTCCGCGAAGGTCGTAGTACTGCCAGAGCGAACAGGCCATAGCCAGGGTCTGCTCCGCCAGAGCGCGTTCGAGCAGGCGATCCATGGCGAGCGCCATCTCCGGATAGTCGTCATCGACGTCCGCCAGGCGCTGCATGCAAGAGGCGGCCCGTTCCCGATAGAGCGCCGCGTGCCCGCGATACAGCTCCTCGGCGCGGCCGGAACGTTCGAGGGCCTCGCGCGCGAAAACCTTGAGCATCTCGAGCAGCCGATAGCGGGCCGGCCCCGGTCCCTCTTCGCGAACGACGAGGCTCTTCTCGACGAGCGAGGCTAAGGTAATGGCCGCCGCGCGTCTACGCTTCGCGGCGTCCGCCTCCTTTACGCCCGTCAAGGCGATACGCTCTACCGCCTCGAGGTCGAAGCGGCGGGCGAAGACGCCGAGGGCGGCGAACAGCTCCTTTTCCGCCTTGCCCAGCAAGCGGTAGCTCCACTGAGCGACGGCCCTGAGCGTGCGCTGATGGATCGGCAGGTCGGAGCGCAGGGGGTCGAGGAAGTCTATGCTTTCACGGAGCCTCGCAAGAATTTCTTCAGGGGTAAAGGCCTTGATCCTCGCGGCGGCCAGTTCTATAGCCAAGGGTATGCCGTCCAGGTCGCGGCAGATCTGCGCGATGGCCGGGGCGTTGCCTTCGTCGACCTTGAACGAGGGGTTCGCCGCCTTGCCGCGCTCTATGAAGAGCCTTACCGCTTGATATTGGCAGAGGGCTGTGAGGTCGTCGTCCGCGCCGAACTCGGGGAAGGCGAGAGGCGACAGGGGCATGCTGTGTTCCCAGCGGATGGCCAGGGCGGCTCGGCTCGTGGCTATGATTGAAAGCCGTGGAAGACGGGATAGGAGCGCGCCTACGGCGGCGGCGGCGGCTAGGGCCTGCTCCATGTTATCCAGGATGAGCAAGGTCCGGCCCGCCTTCTCAAGGCGCGAGGCGACGGCCTTGAACGGATCGGCGTCCTTGTCGTCCTTGACGCCCAAGCAACGGCAGACGGCGCGCCCAGTGGCGTCGGCGTCCGAGCATTCGCTGAGGTCGACGAACCAGGCCCCTCCGTCGAAGCTCTCAATGATCTCCGCGGCCGCCTGCAATGCCAGCCTTGTCTTACCGATGCCCCCCGGCCCGATCAGCGTGATTAGGCGTTCTCCCCCATCGACAAGGGCTTCGCCAAGAGCGTGGAGCTCCGCGTCCCTATCGATGAAGGGCGTGGGCTGCAGGGGCAGGTTATGCGGCTTGCCGTCCAGCGATTTCAAGGCGGGGAAGCGTTCGCGCAGGCCCTGGCCCTTTAGCTGCGAAACGGCTTCGGGGCGGGCCAGGTCCTTAAGGTGGAAGCTACCGAGCGGCTCGAGCGAGAGTCCCGTCGGCATCCGGTCCATGATGAGCTCGGCGAAGGCCAGCGAAACGATAACCTGCCCGCCGTAGGCGAGGGACTGGAGCCGGGCTGCCCGATTTAAGACGGGGCCGAAGTAGTCGGCGTCGCGACGCTCCGCCTCGCCGGCGTGCAGTCCCATGCGCACCGATATGCCGCCAGGGCTGAGCCAGGTCGCGGCGGATAGCGCCCGCTGCGTTTCAGCCGCGGCTAGCACGGCGTCAAAGGGCGAAGCGAAAGCCGCGCAAAAGGCGTCGCCCACGGTCTTGAACACGTAGCCGCGCCGCGCCTCGATGCGTTCCCTAAGGATGCGATCGTGCAGGACGAGGTCCCGCGACATATCATCCTCGCAGGCCTCCCACTTGCAGGTGCTGCCTTCTATGTCGGTGAAAAGGAAGGAAACAACCCCAGAAGGTCCGGGCTCGGAGGCGACTGACGCTTCGTCTGCGTACGGGCGGGAAGATTCCGGCATAACCCAGGCACCTCCGATAGTACGAGTATAATGTCTGCCTTCGGGCGGCGCCAGGGAAAATGGACGGTGGAACTTTAGCGCGCAAGCGCAGCATCCCCGCAGTCTTCACAGCGAATCCGGAGAACGCCTTTGGTCAAGTCTGCGCAAGCCGTAAAAATGCTCCAACCGGTCTTAATTGTCTGCGATGGACTTGCGGTATAAGCCCTTCTTCGTTTGGAGAATACCGGATTCGCCTTCCGTATCGGCACATCCTGTGCCTCGCTCCAGCCCGCCTTGCTTGCTGTCGCGCACATCCTGTGCGCTTTCCGGCGCCATCCATGGCGCCTGCTCCTCGCATTAGCTCGGCGCTCCAACCCTTCGAATCCGAAGCTTCGCTTCGGTTGTCGAGTGGAACGGATTGTCGTGCGCGCTGGCGCGCGCGGCGTCATCCGAAGCTAAGCTTCGGTTGCCGAGTGGAACGGATTATCGTGCGCGCTGGCGCGCGCGGCGTCATCCGGTATTCTCCATTTATTAAAAAGGCCCGCCGGTCGGCGGGCCACTTAAGGATGGAGAATACCGGATTCGAACCGGTGACCTATTGATTGCGAACCAATCGCTCTACCAACTGAGCTAATTCCCCTGGACGAGGGCAACTATAGCGCAGGTGGGCGCTCCGAATCAAGCGGGAAGAGGGGCAAAGCGGCTGTTTTTAGCCGAAGGCGCGCTATGGTATACCTAG
>JBGSKZ010000308.1:0-3502 GCA_041741035.1 Treponematales bacterium | reverse complement strand
CGCGCCACGCCGAGCGCGGCCTCCGCGAAATCGGGATTGGCCTTGATAGCCCGCTCGTAGAAATCGAGCGATGCCCGGTAGTCCTTTTTAAGGAAGCGTATATTGCCAAGGTTATGGAGCGCGGGCGCGTGGTTGTCCTTGGCCGCCTGCAGGAAGCTCGCCTCGGCCTTATCCACGAGGCCATAGCGGGCGTAGAGCGTGCCAAGGCTGTTTAAGAGCCCGGGGGTGGAACGCGCGCTTATGCGGGTGCGGAGCGACTGCTCGAGCACGCTGATCTCGCGGTCCACGAAGCCTTTCATGGCCGCGTCGAAGGACGCGCCTATGCGCTTGGCCTCGGGGAAACGCGCCACGATATCGCTTTGCTCGGACGCGGAGAAGAAGCTGGGCTCGTAACTGGACCAGGATTCGCGAACGGGAAAGAAGCCGGCCGAGCCCGAGGCCAGGGCCTGCCGCCATTGCTTGGAGCCGTCGGCCCAGGCCGCTAAGAAGCCTTTGTCGAGGGCGGTGGCTTCCACGGGTATCCATACTTTGCCTCCCCGCACGATGAGGTCGGCGGTCGACGAGAACACCCGCTGCGCCTCAAGCTCGGACAAGTCTAGCGCGAAGGCCGCGAAGATATGGCCCGGCGTCGTTATGAAGGCCGTTTCCACGCCAAGGGCCTCGAGGAAGGAACAATAGAGCACGGTCAAGTCATCGCAGTCGCCCGTCATATAGTCGAGGGTCTGTACGGGGAATTGCACGTAGTCTATGGCGTTGGCGGCCTCGCTGAGCTCTTTGTAGGACGAGGCCGGGTCGATGACGTAGCGCAGGCCGTACGCGGATAGCGAGCTGTAGGCTATCATGCCCTTGCGGAAGGATTCGGAGAATACGGCGCCGCCTGAGCCTGCCGCCGCCAAGGCGTTGCGGCTTAGTTTCAGGATGGTCGGGTCTTTGGCCGTAATGAAGGCCGCGGCCTTGCGGTCATCGTCCCAGGATATGGCGTTCCTGCTCTCTATGCGGAGATTGGCGGAGCGGCGTACCGACATCGGCGTGGACTTGAGCGAATAGCCTACGACTATTTCCGCCTGTACGGCGTCGGTTTCGGTTATTCCCAGCACTTCATTGCGCAAGAGGGCCGTAAGGTCCAGCTCTCGGGACTCTCCGGGCTTAAGCGCGGGGAATTCGGCCACGATGGCCGCTCCGTCCATGTAGCTGGGAATGAAGAATTCCACCTTCACGTCGCGTATCTCGCTAGATTCGGCGTTTTTGATAGCGACGGTACCCACGGGATTATCCGCGTAGTACTTGTAAATGACGGGAAAGAAGGGGCTCAACTCAGGCGAATCTATGCGAAGCTTCGGCTTGCGGGCCCCCGCGCCGCCTTCGAAGCTTATGCTCAAAGCCAAGCGGAGGCTCAGGTCGAAGGGCAAAATGATGCCATCGCGCGATGTCCACAGTATGTCTATGCCTGGGCTTAAGCCCAGGTTGAGCGACCCGAGGCCCACGCGCGCGTCGAGGCGCGCGGAACTGGAGGGGTTGAATAGCGTAGGCGAACCTTCGAGCATGGCGGCAAAGGCACCCAGCTGGGCGTTGACGCCTAGGGAGAAAGCGCCGCTATCTATTAATTGCCAGCTCGGACCTAGGCCAAGGCTGGCGATATGTATAGTACCGGCGCCTGATTCGAGGAACGAGGCGCGGTATCCAGCCCGTAAAAAACCGTCGAAGGCACCGAAAAGCTTAGGGAACTCCAGGTCAAAATCCGCCCCGGCTCCCGCGCTTACGATTGAATCTTCCGCGTTGAGGGGCAGGCTGTACGCGGGGCTTACGGTAAAGGTCTGGCTCTGGGCGCTTGCGTAGGCTGCGCTGAGGAATACCATGATGAATAACGCGACGGTCGACTTTAGTGCCGCAGGGAGGGTGGGCATCGGGGCCTCCTTAATATTACCAAATATATAATATATATCGGAAAACCCGCGTCAACAACATGCATGCAACGATTATGCGGCTGCGCCGTATTTTTTCTTGCGCTGGCGCGCGTTTGCGCCTATGCTCGCCTAGCAAGGAGTACAGCATGAAACAGCATGGGGATGCGGCGTCCGGGCTCGGCGCGGGCTTCGGCGTAATGGCCAGCTATGGCGTTGGGAAATTCTTAGCCGAATTCCTTACGGGGGGCTTCGCGGCCTTGGTGTTCAAATTTTATGAAACCGAGTTGGGGCTTTCCGCCGGCCTCGTGGCGGCGGCCATCATACTGTATTCGGTATGGAACGCGGTGAACGACCCGCTTATAGGCTTTTTCACCTCACGCCCCACGCGGCTGACGGCCCGGCTGGGCAGGCGCTTCCCCTGGATACTGGCTGGTTCGCTGGCCTGCGCCGCCGGGTTTATATTTATCTTCACACCGCCGAAGGGGCTGGGAGAACTGGGACTGTTTTTATGGTTCCTCGCCTCCATATGCCTCTACGACGCCCTATACTCCGCCTGGGAGCTAAACTACCAGTCGCTGTTCCCCGACCGCTTCCGGGGCGGCTCCGAACGCGCCAAGGCGGCGGGCATAGCCACGGTCATAGGCGTTTTCGGCATAGCGGCCGGAGCCTTGGTTCCCACCTTTATCATACGTTATGGCGATACGGCGAGCTACGCGCTTAACGGCCTCGTCTTCGGCGCGGCGGCCGCGCTCCTGGCCCTGCTCATGCTACCCGGCGTCAGGGAAAGCCCGGCCATGATACGCCGCTTCATGGATCAGGAGGCGGCGCGGGAGCGCGGCCCCTCATTCTGGGCCCTTCTTAAGGAGGCCTTCGGCTTCCGCGATTTCATGGCTTTCATACTCCTCTTCCTCTTCTACCAGTCGGCCGTGCTCTCCATGACCGCTTCCATCCACTATGTGGGCGACTATATTTTGGGCCGCAGCACGACCCTTGTTTTCGCGGGCATGCTTATTGGCGCGCTGCTGTCGGTGCCGCTCTGGCTGCTACTCGGGCGCTTCGTCCGGAGCCGCCAGGTATTGTTGGCCGCCGCCGCCGCCGCCATGGCTCTCCTTTGCCTGCCTCTTTTCTTTGTCCGGAGCTATATGGGCTACACCATCGCCATGGGCGCCTGGGGCCTGGCCTTCGGAGGCTTCTGGCTCATGATGACCCCCGCCATGGCCGATATCATCGACGAGATCGTGGCGGTAACCGGAAGGCGCGACGACGGCGTGGTGCTGGGCTTCCGCGCCTTCTTCGGGCGCCTGGCCTACGCCATGCAGGCCCTGAGCTTCTGGGCCGTGCACGAACTCACAGGTTTCGCCTTGAATCCGCGCTCTGAAAGTTCCCTGACCGGCATACGCGCCCACCTGGCCCTGATACCAGCCGCTTTCTTGGCCATCGGCCTCATATGTTTCCTGGCCATGAACACCATGAACGCCGACAAGGCCGAGCGCAACCGCGCCGAGCTTAAGGCCAGGGGGCTGTAGGGGCGCGCCATAAGCCTCATAGTGGCCCTTAGCATCCTGTGGGACGCCGTCGCCGCAAGCCGCGTCCGAATA
>JBGSKZ010000307.1:0-6029 GCA_041741035.1 Treponematales bacterium | reverse complement strand
GGCCGCGACCGCACTGCCAGCCGCGAAGAGCCGCGCCCGCCGCGCCCCGAGCTGCCCCCGGTTAACTGCGCCATCTGCGAAAAGCAGATTTTCGACCTCTCGAACGCCATAGCCACGCGCGACGGCGGCGGCACCGTCCATTTCGATTGCGCCCTGGCTTCGCTCAACGAATCGGAGCGCCTCGAGCCTAACGAGAAGATCAGCTATATTGGCCGCGGCGCCTTCGCCGTCATCGAGTTCAAGGATAAGTCCCACACCACCTTCATCATAAAGCGCCGCATACCCTGGGAAAAAGAAGGCGAGAAATTCGACTGGCGGAAGCTCCTCCAGCAGCGCATGGGCATTTAGCCCGCGGCGCGGACGAAAAAAAAACCGCCGGCTTCGGCGGTTTTTTATTATGCGCCGCGCGCGCGGCCGGTCCTTACTTTTTAGCTTTGGGCTTTATGCGGTCAAAGCCGCAGTAAGGCACCAGGGCCGCCGGCATGCGCACGCCTCCGTCCTCTTCCTGGTAATTCTCCAGTATGGCCACGATGGCGCGCGAGCAGGCTATGGCCGTGCCGTTGAGCATGTGCACGTACTGGTTCTTGCCCTCGTCGTCCTTGTACTTGACGTTGAGGCGGCGCGCCTGGTAGTCGGTGCAGTTCGAGGTGCTCGTCACTTCGCCCCACTCCCCGCCGTTGCGGCCGGGCATCCACGCTTCCAGGTCCCATTTGCGGTAGGCGGGTGCGCCTAGGTCGCCCGTGCAGGTGTCCACCACGCGGAAGGGCAGGCCCAGGCTCGAGAAGATTTCCTCCTCTATGGCGCGCAGCTCCTCGTGGTAGCGGCCCGAATCCTCGGGCAGGCAGTATATGAACATCTCGGCCTTGGTAAACTGGTGCACGCGGTACAGGCCCTTGGAGAACTGGCCCGAAGCCCCCGCCTCGCGGCGGAAGCAGTGGGACAAGCCCACGAGCTTCAAGGGCAGCTCTTCCTTGGCAAAGCTCCGGCCCGAGTAGTAGCCTCCCAGGGTTATCTCGGCGGTGCCTATGAGGCAGAGGTCCTCGTCGGCCAACTGGTATACGTTGCTCTCGGCGCCGCGGGGGTTGAAGCCTATGCCTTCCAGTATCTCGGTCTTGGCAAGGTCGGGCGTGGAAAAGGGCATGAAGCCCTTGGCCATGAGCAGGTCGAGCGCATAGCGGGTAAGGGCGAGCTCGAGTATGACGCCCTCGTTCTTAAGATAGTAGAATTTTGTGCCGGTAACCCTCGTGGCCGTATCGAAGTCGATGAGGTCGAGATCCGCGCCAAGGGCGACGTGGTCCTTAGGCTCGAAGGAGAAGCGGGTGGGCTCTCCCACGCGCTTTACCTCGAGATTGTCCTTGTCCTCTTTGCCGCGGGGGGCATCGGGGTGGGCCATGTTGGGTATCCTGGCGTGGGCGGCCTTAAGCTCCAGCTCCACCTCGGCAAGGCGGACTTCAAGACCGGCTATGGCGTCCTTTAGGGACTTGCCTTCTTCGATGAGCGCGGAGCGCTCGGCGTCGCCGAGCTTGGCCTTCATGGCCTGGGCCACTTCGTTGCGGCGTCGGCGCTGGTCTTCCAGCGCTTTTATGGCGGCCGCCCGCTCGTCCGCGAGCCGCACGACCAGGTCTACGTCCGCGTCCATATAGCGCTCCGCTATGTTGGCGCGCACCGCTTCGATATTGTCCCGTATGAATTTTAGGTCTAGCATAATGGCTGAATACTAGAGCAAAAAAGCCCGCTTATACAAGCCGTGCGGGCAGCTTGCGCTGCGCGCCCGTTTTTGGTATTTTCTTTCTATGAAGCTAGAAATAAACCCCCGGGGCAATGGGGCCTGCCCGCTCTGCAAATCCGACAAGAACTGCCGCATACAGCGTAAGCTCGCGGATAACGTGGACGATATCAACCCCTCCTCCGACGCAGAGATGGAAATAGTCGTATACAACTGCCCCTATTTCAAGGAAAAGCTAGCGCCGTGATAGACCGCCTCGAAGCGGTACAGGCCCGCTACAATGAACTCACCGAGCTTGTATCCGACCCATCGGTATCCAAGGACCCGCGCCGCTTCAAGGATATCATGCGCGAGCGCTCCCAGCTTGAGGCCATCGTCGCCCTTTTCGCCGAGTACAAGAAGCTGCTCTCCGACCTTGACGGCGCCAAGGCCATAGTCAAGGAAGAGGCCGATCCCGAGCTGCGGGACATGGCTAAGGACGAGCTGCGCTCGCTTGAGTCCGCCAAGGAGGCGATGGAGGAGCGGGTAAAGTTCCTGCTCATACCGCGCGATCCGCTGGACGACAAAAACACCATCATGGAGATACGCGCGGGCACCGGCGGGGAAGAGGCGGCGCTCTTCGCGGCCGACCTGTTCCGCATGTACACCCGCTTCGCCGACGGCCAGAAATGGAAGGTGGAGGTGATGAGCGCCAGCGAGAGCGGCATGGGCGGCTTCAAGGAAATCATCTTCTCCATGACCGGCGAGGCCGTATTCGGCAAGCTGCGCTGGGAGTCCGGCGTGCACCGCGTGCAGCGCGTGCCTTCCACCGAGGGCTCCGGCCGCATACACACGAGCGCGGTAACCGTGGCCGTGCTTCCCGAGGCGGAGGAAACCGAAATAGACATACGGAGCGAAGACCTCCGCGTGGACGTCATGCGCGCGGGCGGTCCCGGCGGCCAGTGCGTCAATACCACGGACTCCGCCGTTAGGCTCACCCACATACCCACCGGCCTCGTCGTCCATTGCCAGGACGAGAAGAGCCAGATCAAGAACAAGGCCAAGGCCATGCGCATACTGCGGGCCAGGCTCTACGAGCTTGAGGAAGACAAGAAGAACGCCGAGCGCGCCGCCGACCGCAAGAGCCAGATAGGCTCAGGCGACCGCTCCGAGCGCATACGCACCTATAATTTCCCGCAGAACCGGGTCACCGACCACCGCATAGACCTCACCCTCTATAAGCTCGACCTCTTCATGCAGGGCGATATGGGCGAAATCATAGAGGGGCTTGGCATGCGCGCCCGCGAGGACGCGCTCAAGGCCGAGTTCTAGTGACCCTGCGCGAGGCCGTGGCGGAAGGCTCGCTCTCCATAGGCGCGGCCTTTCCCGAATCGCCCTTTTTGGACGCTACGCTCCTTCTGTCCCGAGCCATGGGCTGCGCACGCGACAGGATACTCGCCCTCCTGCCCGACGAGCTGGAGCCCCTTCCCCTAGAGCGCTACCGCGCCCTCGTGGCCAGGCGCGCCCGCGGCGAGCCGCTCGCCTACCTGACGGGAGAGAAAGAGTTCTTCGGCCGCTCCTTCTCCGTGGACGAGCGGGTACTCATACCGCGGCCGGAAACCGAGCTGCTCGTGGAGGCGGCCTTGCGGGCGCTTCCGCCCCCCAGTCCGGGAAGCCCCAGGCCGCGGGCGCACGACGCCTTTACCGGCTCGGGCTGCGTGGGCATAAGCCTGGCCGCCGAGCGGCCCGACCTTGAAATGAGCCTATCCGACTATTCGCCGGAGGCGCTGGCGCTCTGCGAGCGCAATTGCGCCGCCCTTTTGGGGGCGCCCCTGCCCATGGCGCGGGGCTCCCTGCTCTCGGCTGCCATCGGGCCTTTGGACCTTATCACGGCTAATCCCCCCTACGTTACGAGCGATTTAAGCGACTGCATACGGGCGGGGGGCAATACCGAGCCGAGGCTCGCCCTGGACGGCGGCCCCGAGGGGCTGGATTTCTATGCGCCTCTCGCGGCTGAGGCCTGGGAGCTCTTGGCGCCCGGGGGCACGCTAGCCTCGGAGATAGGCGACGAGCAGGGCGCCGCGGTACGCGCCATATACGCGCGCCAGGGCTTCCGCGAGCTGCGGGTACTGCGCGATCTCGCCGGCCAGGATAGGGTAGTGCTGGGAGTGCGGCCATGAAACACGAAGAACGCCTCGACGATCACCTCGAGCGCTTCGGCACCGAGGATAGGGATAAGATACGCCAGGCGGAGGCCTGGGCTAGGGAACTGCACGAAGGCGAGCTTCGCGCCTCCGGCGAGCCAGCCTATACGCACCTCGAGCGCGTGGCCGCCCTTCTGGCGAGCATGGGCATGGACGCCGACAGCGTGGTGGCCGGCCTCCTGCACCATACCTTGGAGGACGGCAAGGCCGGCAAATCGGCCAAGTCGGAGATCGATAAGCGCTTCGGCCCCCGCGTGGCCGGGCTCGTAGAGGAGCTAGCGCGCGTAGCCTCGCTCAAAGCCAAGAATAAGACCATACAGGCGGCCGAGACCATACGGAAAATGCTCTTCGCCATGACGAAGGACCTGCGCGTCATCATAGTCAAGCTCGCGGACAAGCTCGACAACATGCGCACGCTCAAGTGGCTGGAGGAAGAGGACCGCAAGCGCATAGCCGCGGAATGCATAGACGTGTTCGCGCCGCTTGCCGACCGCCTGGGCATAAGCTGGCTTAAGGACGAGCTTGAAGACCTGGCTTTGAAGGAAATCAACCGCGAGGCCTTCGACCAGATCAAGCGCATAGTCGCGGGCAAGAAGGACGAGCGCCAGGCCTTCCTCGCGCAGGCGAGCGCAGACATAGTAGGCGCGGCGGCGGAAGAGGGCTTCTCCGTGGACGTGAGCGCGAGGGCCAAGCACTTCTATTCAATATACCAGAAGATGCGCAAGCGGGGCAAAGGCGCCGAGGAGCTCTACGACCTGTCCGGGCTGCGCCTGCTCTGCGATAGCGAAAGCGAGTGCTACGCGCTCGTGGGCATCGTCCATAGGCTGTGGAAACCGCTCGAGGGCCGCTTCAAGGATTATATAGCCATGCCCAAGGCCAACGGCTACCGCAGCCTCCATACCACCGTGTTGGCGCAGGACGGGACGCTCCTGGAAATCCAGATACGCACCAGGGCTATGCACCAGATCGCGGAGTACGGCATTGCCTCCCATTGGCTCTATAAAAAAGGCTCCAGCCACGAGCTCGTGCGCCCCGAAGACTTGACGATAATAAGCCGGCTCAAGGATTGGAGCGCCATCCTGGCGTCCGGAGACGAATTCCTCGAGGACATAAAGCGGGAGTTGCTCAAGGATTCCATCTTCGTGTTCACGCCCCGAGGCGACGCCATAGAGCTGCCCGCGGGCTCCACGCCCCTCGATTTCGCCTATGCCATACACAGCGACGTGGGCAACCGCACCATAGCGGCCAAGGCGGACGGCGCCATAGTGCCGCTGGATTCCCGCCTTAAGAATACCCAGGTGGTGGAAATCCAGACCAGCGCCACGGCGCACCCGAACGTTAACTGGCTCAAGGCCGTGAAGACCGCCAAGGCCCGCGGCAAGATACGCCAATGGCTCGTCAACGAGGGCCAGGTACTGACCATTGACAAGAACGTGGTAGCGCGCAAGCGCGACGAGGGCGAGGGCCGGAAGGATAAGGTCGAGGAGAAGGCCAAGGCTCCCGAGCCCAGGCTGGAACCCGACCTGCGCCGCCACGAGCACGAGGCGGACTCGGGCTCCGTCGTCGATTACCGGCCGTATAAGCCCAACGAGGCCACCGACAGCCATAAGGCGGGCTTAAGCGTCGTGGGCGCCGGCAGCCTCATGGTGCGATTCGCCGGCTGCTGCAAGCCCAGCGTGGGGGACCGCATCGTCGGCTACGTGTCGAGGGGGCGCGGCATCATCGTGCACAAAGCCGGCTGCAAGAACCTGCCGGGCATAAGCGAATTCGCCGAGCGCCGCGTGGAGGTGAGCTGGGAAGCCAGCCAGGGCCTCATACGCCACTACCGCGTGTGGTCCAAGAAATCGGCCGACCTCTTTTCCGAGATAGAGAATGCCGCCAAGAAGAACGGCGGCAGGCTCACCGAGGGCAGGCTCGAGGTGGAGCGAGACGGTCTTACCGGCTCCTTCACGATGGCCTTCGCCAGCCCGGAGGACGCCCGCGTGGTGGAACGCAATTTACGCAATGTTCCTTCAATCCAAAAGATACGCCGCGTTGAGTAGCGGAAAGGCCCTGCAGCCCGGCGCGGCCGCGCGCTTCCTCCATCGACTTCCCGCCCGGGCCTCGGCCCTGGCGCGGCA
>JBGSKZ010000306.1:0-5344 GCA_041741035.1 Treponematales bacterium | reverse complement strand
GCGCCGCTTAGGGCCGCGCGCAGGTGCAGGCTAGCCCAAGGTCCCGGGTCGCTGGATAGCACGAGGCTGGCCCGTAGGCCGCGCCACTGCAGGGCTTCCTGGGCGGAAGATAAGGCCCAAATGGGTATGTCAGTGGCTTTGAACGTTTCAAGCGAGCGTTCCAGGCTCGGCCCCGCGCAGGCCAGCAGCAGGGGGCCCGAGCCCCGGCGGATGCGAGCGAAGCGCCGGGCCTTGAGGGCGAAGCGCACGCTATTGCGCAGCCAGCGCCTGGACCAGTAGGAACTGGTGGCCGCGGCCGAGGAATAGCGCTCCAAGGCGGAGGCAAGGGCGTCTTGCATGGCCGCGGCTTCCTGGGGAAAGGCGCTCATAATCGGCCGCCATTCGAGCACGGCTATGCCGCCGGCGGCTTTGCCGTCGTCCAGGCTCGCGGCGATCAGCCCCTCTAGGCTTAGGCCGAGCCCAGGGTGCCACGCGCGGTCTGGCACATCCACAAGCTCGCCCTCAAAGCCCGCGCAAGGCTGAAGTAGCACGATGCGGGCGCCCGGCGACAGTTTCCTGCAAGCCGCCCCCAGGTAATTCCTGCCCGCGCCGAGGATGAATATGAGCGCGGGCGTTTTATCCGCGAGCATGGCCTGGGCGTAACGCTCGGCTTCGGTTTCGGGGGCATAGCGCGAGTAGAAGGCGGCCGCCGCGCTCATGGCATGCCTCGGCATGGGCGCATGGGCTTAGCGGCTTTCCGAAAGGAAATCCCTTAGCGCGTGGGCCGAAGCTGTCTCGCGCAGGTCTATGGACAGAAAACTCCGCAATTTCGGGCCAGCCTCGACGGAAAAAGCGCGGCGCATGGATCCTGCCATCTGCGAGCCGAGTAGCTCGGGGTCGCTCTGCCTCGGGGCGAATTGCGCTATGAGCGCTACATGGTTGGGGAGGGAGCGCAGCGTGCCGGTATCCTTCAAAGCGCGGGATAAAAAGCGCAGGCAATCCATGGAAAAGACACGGAAGTCTATATTAGGGCAGGCTTTGCCGAAGCAGGCAAGGAGGGGAGCCATATCGAGCAGGTAGAGGGAGCAGAAGGGAGCGGTACGCGCGGAATGGTCGGCTTTCAGTTCCGAAAAAAAGCCGTCGAGCGAGAGGGGGGCGGGTAGCGGCGCGCTAAGCAGCTGTTTCCTGAAATCGTACGCCGCGTCGGCCAGGCTGTTGGAAAAATACGCGTTGCGCGAGCCCGGGAAGCGCACGAGCATGAGCTCAGGCTTAAGTATGGGCGTTATGCGCACGGAGCCCTCGCCTATGCCCTTTAGGAAGGATCGCGGCTCGAGTTCCTTGGAATCCGACATAGAGGCGAGCATGCTGTCCTTATCGAGGCAGCTATGGGCCATATCCGGGGTGCAGGCGCCGAAGCAGGCTATGGGGTCGTAAGCCGCTCCCTCAAGGGCATAGAGGATTAGCCACTGGTCGCCCGCGCCTTGCGCGATGGCTTGGCTCAGGAAGTAGGGATAGAGATAGGGGCTTTCTATGTCCTTGAGCATCTCCTGCATGGAGAGGGCAGGGAGCGAGGAAGCTCGCGCCGCCTGGGCGGCGGCGCGAGGCTTAGCCGCGCTTAGCGGAGTAAGGGCTTTTTTTTTTCGCTCAGGGCCAAAAGGCCCTGGCTAGGGCCCTGGCGGCTTTTAGCGGCTTTATCGAGCAATCCCATATCAGAGTAACCCCAATTCGTCGAACAGTTTTTTGTAGGTATCGTAGTATTCGGAAGACGCGAATTCCTCGATTTTTTCTTCAGGCAGGGAGGCCAGGAGCTGGTCGAGGTAGACGAGCACGGACTTGATGTCGCTTTTAAGCTTGTCGGGGGTATGCGCGGGCGCTGCGGCCGCGGGTTTGGCCGCGGGCGGGGGAACGGGCGCCGCCGGCGCCGCCTGAGGCTCGGCGGCTGTGGGCGTCGCCTCCTCATCTTCGATAAGCTCTACGGACTCGCTGATTTCCTCGTCCAGGCTATATGCCTCTTCGTCATTCTGCCCGCCGAAGGACGGCATCTTTATCTCGGTGGGGGAAGAAAGATCCAGTTTCTTCTCTTCCGGTTCGACGAAGAACGAATCGTCGAGGGACATGCTTATCTCGTCGGGATGAACATCGACGGGAACGGCCGGCTTGACCGTGGCCTGGTCTATCGTGCTGAAGTCCTCTTCGGCCAGGTCGAATTCCTCAAGCTCTTCCAGTTCTTCCAGCTCGACTATGCCCTCGTCGCCTTCCAGCGACGAAAAATCATCGGCGCCAGGCAGGTTTTCTTCCGTATGCAGCTCCATGTTGAATTCGTTGTCGTCCGCGGGAAGCTCCTCGAGCGCTCCAAGTTCTTCTTCAATCTCCGGCAAGGCATCGTTCACGAAATCATCCGCGGCTTTTTCCGCGCTTTCATCGCCTTCAAAGGAAAGGATGATCTCGTCATCGTCGTTAAACTCCTCGATTTCCAGCTCGTCGTCCTCAAAATCGGCTATAGACCCTTCGGATAGATCAAGGGGAGCTTCTTCCAAGCCCGCGCCTGCTTCGTCGAGCTCGATTGAGGGGGTCGCGGGCTCGGGCAAATCCGCTTCAAAGGCTTCCAGGGTCTGATCGCTAAAGTCTGAAAGCTCGATGCTTTCATCTTCGGGGCTTTCCACGATGAGTTCGTCGGCGTTGGGCTCGGTAAGCGGTGACTCTTCCAGGAGCATATCCGCGTCCTCCGCTTCCAGGTAGCTCGTATCCTCGTTAATGACCGTGAGAGGGGTCACTTCGACGTTTTCCGCGTCAAGGTCATCCGCGCCGAAGGCCTCTATGCCCATGTCGTCGTCGGCGAAGTCAGGCGCCGGAAGGCTGTAGTCGCCGCTTTCTGGCAGTATGTCCAAGGCGCTTTCTTCGGCCGACGCCCCATGTTCCGACGGAACGGGCTCTTCGGTGAAGTCGGCGGTATTGAGGATGTTATCGAGTTCGTCGCCCGTCAGGGCTATGGTGTCGTCCTCTTCCTCGTCGAAGAAGCCGCCCGCGGGCGTTTCCTCTTCGGCTTCCTCGCCGGTAAGGGGGAGGGGCGCGGATTGGGCCTGGGCCGTTTTCATGCTGCCCAGCTGGCCGCGAAGGGTGACCAGCTCGTCTTTGATCGCGGCGAGTTCGCTGGCTATGGTCTTGAGCAGGTCGGACGAGGGGCCGGCTTCGGCCGCGGCTTTTCCGCCGCCGTAGCCAAGCTCGCTCTCAAAGGCCTGTACGTCGTCGAAGCGCACGTTTTCCTCATGGAGATCGGGTAAGATGCCCTTGTCGTTGGCGTCTTCGTCGTCTATGAAGGAATCGAGTCCCTTGCCGGAATTGCCGCGTTCATTGGCGGGCTTTCCGGCGCTGAGCGCTCCGGTGGATAGGTTTTCAAAGTCCGCGGTCACGTCTTCCATGGCCTCGGCGGAGCTCGGCAGGTCTTTTAAGGTGTCGATGGCGGTATCGCTAGGGAAGTCGCTGACGAATTCGGTGGCGGATATAGCGCTAGGCGCGCTCGCGAAATCCTCCACGTCGTCGAGGGAGAAGTCCGCGCTTTCATCTTCTTCGGCCTCGGAGGGGCTTGGTATGGTGTCGTCGAACTGGAGGTCCATCTCTATGGCGTCGAAATCGTCCGATTCGAGCGCGGATTCGGCTGAGGCGTCTTCGTCCTCAAGTCCGAATTCGGAGAGGTCGACCATCTCGGGCGCGGAGCTATCCTCGGCGGCTACGGCGGGGCTCTTACCCTCGTCAGCCTGCTCTTCGTCCAGGCTGAAGCCAAAGTCGTCCAGGCTTATATCCGTAGTTTCTAGGTCGTCGCCCGTCGGAGGCGTTTCTTCCGCGGTATCGGCATCGTCCAGGTCGAAGCTTATGCTCGAGCCCGAATTGCTTTCCATGGGGGTAGGCTCAAAGTCGTCGAGTTCGTCCAAGGGTATGTCTATGACGGAATCGTCGATAATGCCTTCGTCTATGCCCTCTTCGAAACCATCCATAGAAAGTTCCATATCGTCTTCGCCTATGGTCTCTATGTCCAGTACCGACGCTTCCTCGCCGTCCTCGGGCAGGTCAAAGCTTTCCAGTTCGCCCGATTCCGAGCTCTCATCCGCTTCGAAGGACAGTTCGGTATCGAGCCCGAGTATCTCGTGCTCGGTTTCGGGCTCCTCGATTATATCCTGAGGTTCGGCTTTCACCCATACGCCATATTTCTCGAGTTCCTGATCGGCGGCGGGTTGTGGCATGTCGTTCCCTCGCTGGTTCTTAGTCTGCATGGCCTGTATGCTCCGTCAACGGGATGGTTCTTGCTTCAATATCGGCAAATACCGTATCGAAGAATAGCAGAACAGCCTGAAATCACTCTAATCGCGCTTAGAGGCATTGTCAACACGAGTATTCTAATTAAGCTATCCGCCCATGCCGCCGTTAATGATATCGATGAAACGATCCATATTCTTCGGCGCGTGGGCGACAGTGCTCGCCTACTGCCTCATGAGCATACTCTGGGGACCGCGCGGACTCGCCGCTACGGCCTACGCGCGGCTCAGCACCGGCGCGATGGCGGAAAACCTCGTCTACTTGGAAGAGTTGAACGCCGACTACAGCCTGCGCTGGCAGGCGCTCCGCGCCGATCCCGATAGCATAGCCATAGAGGGCCGGAGCCTGGGTTATATAGCGCAGGATGAAGTGGCCCTGCGCCTCTCGATTAAGCCCGCCTTGAGCGCGCCATCCGGCCCCGGAGAGCGAATCGTATACCTGCCCAGGGAGGCTATGTCAGATTTGGACGCCAAGATATTGGCCTTGAGCCTGGGTTTCATCGCCTGCGCTGCCCACGGCATCGCCTCCCTGCTCCGCAGGGATAAGCGCGGGCCCGTGGCGAAGGCGCGCCTTGGAAAAGAGGCTTAGGGAGGATCAGCGCGAAAGGCGCTCCCAGCGGGCTTCCCGCACATAGCCGTTGTCCACGCTGCGCGATAGGCCGTCGTAGGCCACGGACTCTTTCTTGCCGAATAGAGCCTGTCCGTCTTCGCTGAGGGAGAAGAGCCAGCGCATGGGACGGGCTTCCTTGGCTATCAATTGCGCGGTATCGAAACCCCAGTTAGGGCTCCTGTACATGGCTGGATCGTTTGCCTGATCCTGCCATACCTCAATCGTTGAGCCCAGTACGCGTATGCCTATGCGCATGGTGCCCCCGCCGCTCAAGAAGGCTATGCCCGTGCCGTTGGGGTAGAGGCGTATGGTTTCAAGGCCTTTGTCGCCCCGCCAGGTGGCCGCGAGCATGGCCAGGCTCGGGCGCTCATGGGCCCGCTCTCCGGCAAGCTCCGGAGGGGGTAGGGCGTTGAGCCCGGGATCGGCGGGCTCGACGGATTCGCCT
>JBGSKZ010000305.1:0-1709 GCA_041741035.1 Treponematales bacterium | reverse complement strand
CATGCTGGCCTTTGAGGAGAAGATGGCGCCTAAGACCGCCCACTTCACCGTCACGCAGCTTGAGCGCCTGGCGGAGCTTGCCAAGGATCAGGGCGTGGGCGAGGCCGTGCTTCTGCG
Source organism: Treponematales bacterium (assembly GCA_041741035.1). Lineage (GTDB taxonomy): Bacteria > Spirochaetota > Spirochaetia > Treponematales > UBA12059 > UBA5200. Next base: position 1,592 of record JBGSKZ010000305.1, on the reverse strand, counting down.
CGAAGCCCTCGATGACCTGCTGGTAAAGTATATACACGGCTTCCGGCGCGACTGCTAGGGTCCAATTCTGCGAATTGGTATTCGGTGAAACCGCTTAGTCGCCATCTAAAGCTTCGCCGGCAATTATACGCAGGAAATGGCGAGAAGGCGCGCTATACTAGGGGGATCGCGAAAATAAGGGGACGAGCATGGCGGACGTGGATAGCATCCAGTTATCGGCTTTTGTATCCGCCGATGACCCGGTGGCGGTATTGGAAGAATCGTCTGCGCTCTGGGCCGCTCTGTACCCCGGCCGCGGCTTCGCCACCGTGCTCCAGGCTTTCGAAACGGTACGCGCGCTCTATGCCGGCGAGTATCCGGGCTACCATGCCTGCGACACGGGCTACCATAATTTCAAGCACACGGTAGAGGTGTTCCTGGCCGCGGTGCGCCTCGTGGACGGCTGTTGCGCCTCTGGGACCCCGCTGCCCCCCTTATTGGCCCACGACGTCCTCGTAGCGGCGCTTTTTCACGATGCCGGCTATATACGGCGAGCGGGGGAGGAAGGCTGCACCGGCGCACGCTTCACCGCCGCCCACGTGGAGCGCTCGGTACGGTTTATACGGGAAAACGCTAGCGCCCTCGGGCTTGAGCGGCCCGACGACATAGCGCGCCTCGTATGGTCGACCGGCCTTAAAGACGAATTTTCCGATCAGCTTTGGTCTTCCGATGAGGAACACATGGCGGGAGCCCTGCTAGCCAGCGCGGATCTCATAGGGCAGATGGGCGACCGCGCCTACCTCGAAAAGCTCCTCTTCCTGTACTATGAATTCCGGGAAGCCGGCATACCCGGGTATAACACCGAGTTCGATATCCTGCGCTCCACCTTGAGCTTCTATGAAATGACCCTGGCGCGCCTGGACGGCCCGCTCTTGGGCATGCGCCATTACGCGCGCGCCCATTGCAAGCTTCGCTACGGGGTTGACCGCGACCTCTATGAGGATGCCATGGAGCGCCAGATGGACTACCTCCGAGACATACTCGACGACGATTCCAGCAATTTCCGGAAGAAGCTCAAGCGTATGGATCTCGAAAGTCTTGGCCCTTCTACGCAAAACGCCCTGGCATAGTTTTTTTTGGGGGAGCTGAGGCTCTTGCTTTCGCAGTATCGATGTAGTATGATCTATTTGACTATTAAAGCATAAACGGTCAAATGGAGTGTATCTATGCCGGCGGCTTTCGACGAACAGGAACGATTGGCCATAGACGAGCGCCTGCTACTCGGAGCGCTTGACGCCCTGAGGCGCGGCGGCCTGAACGCCTCGAGCGTGGAACGGCTAGCCCGCGCCGCCGGCATAGCCAAAGGCTCCTTTTACGCCTTTTACCCCTCCAAGGAAGCTCTGTTCATGGCCGCCCTCGAGCGCATAGAGGCGGAGTACCGCCGCCGCTTCGTGGAGGCCATAGGCGCATCCGGAAGCCCCCGGGAGCGGCTTATGCGGGCACTCTATAAGGCTCTCGAGGCGGTGGAAGAGGAGCCGGCGCTGCGCTTCCTCGACGCGCAGGCGGCCGAGCGCCTAGCCAGGGCCCTGCCGCCCGAGCGGATAGCCGCCCAC
>JBGSKZ010000304.1:0-1690 GCA_041741035.1 Treponematales bacterium | reverse complement strand
ATCCAGCACAACGCCTCGCTGTCGGAGGAGCTCTCCGCCACGAGCGAGGAGATAGCGGGCCAGGCGAGCATGGTGGCGGGCACGGCCGCCGAGCTGTCGGCGCAGTCGCGGCGCCTGCAGGACTCCATAGCCTTCTTCAAGCTGGAGGAGAGCGGGGAGATGCTCTTGCTGGACGAGGCGTGAAATTCGCCGGATCGGACGGTTTTGCCTTGCAATAGTGGAGTAAAACGCTAGAATTAATATTGAGAGGCTCGGTAGCCTCTACTGGCACATAGGCATAAATGATAATAATTATAATGAACGGGAAAGCCTCACGCGGTGGACCCGTTCTTTTTTTATTGCCGCGGGGACATGGCGCTTCGCGCTAAAGCGCCGGGAGGAGACGCAATGAACTCGATCAAGGCCAAAATCGTGGCTTTAGCCGTAGCGGCCGCCCTTATCGTCGCCGTAAGCCTTACGCTCGTGTTCTGGATAGCGCTTAGCTCATCGTCGGCGGCGCAGCTCGACTCTTTGGAAACGCTGCTCCTAGACGATTTCGACCGCCTAGTCAGGACCCAGGTGGAAACGGCGTCCAGCCTGCTCGCGGGCCTGGCGCGCGAGCGGGATGCGGGGCGCTTGAGCCCAGAAAGGGCGAAGGATCTTGCCCGCGCCCTCCTGCGCGACCTGCGCTTCGGCGCTGACGGCTATTTCTGGGCCGATACCCCGCAAGGCCTCAATGAGGTATACATAGGCTCCGCCAGCGAAGGCACCAACCGCATCGCGTCGAAGGACGCTAACGGGGTCGAATTCATACGTAAAATCATAGAGGCGGGCATGGCCGGCGGCGGCTACACGGAGTACTGGTTCCCGCGGGCGGGCCAAAGCGAAGCCCTGCCCAAGCGCAGCTATAGTGCATACGTCCCCGGCTTCGATTGGGTAATAGGCACGGGGAACTACTTCGACGACATAGAACGGGTCGTGACGGTAAAGCGCGGCGAGGCGGGCTCCGTGCGCCTTCGTGCCCTAGCCATGATCATACCCTTGGCCGCCTTGATAGCCGCGGCGGCTATCGCGCTGGCGATGCTTACGGGTACGCGCATAGCCAAGCCCATCATGTATGCGGCCGAGAAAATGCGCCTGCTTTCCGAGGGAGAGCTGAGCGTCGCCATTGAGCCGGTTTACCTTGCCCGTAAAGACGAATCGGGCGTGCTGATGAACGCGCTCAAGATAACGCTTGAGCGCCTGCGCGAGGCCATCTCAGAGGTGAGCGACGCGGGCAGGCAAGTAGCGAGCGGTTCGGGCGAGCTGTCGGAGTCCTCCAAGCAGATGTCCATAGGCATAGACGGCGTGTCCTCTTCGAGCCAGCAGCTGTCGCAGGGAGCCACCGAGCAGGCGGCGAGCGCGGAGCAGGTGTCGGCCAGCGTGGAGCAGATGAGCGCCAATATACGGCAAAACGCCGACAACTCGGCGCAGACCGAACGCATAGCCGCCAAGGCGGCGGCCGACGCCAAGAGCGGGCTCGAGGCGGTGAGGCAGACGGTAGAGGCCATGCGGCAGATAGCGCAGAAGATCGACATTATTGAGGAGATAGCCCGGCAGACGAACATGCTGTCGCTGAACGCCAGCATAGAGGCGGCGCGGGCCGGGGCGCACGGCAAGGGCTTCGCGGTGGTGGCCAGCGAGGTGGGCAAGCTGGCCGAGCGCTCGCGCG
>JBGSKZ010000303.1:0-2074 GCA_041741035.1 Treponematales bacterium | reverse complement strand
CGCGGGCGAAGCGCCACCAAGGGCCGCGGCCGAGCCGCGCACGATAAGCTCCGCCGGCATGGTTATCTGCTCAGGCTCCGCCCCCTTGAGCATGCCCAGCAACACCCTCCCCGCCTCGTAGCCTTTCTTGAAGCCCGGCTGGCGCACGGTGGTGAGCCCCGGGGGCAGGAGGGCCGCCATCTCTATATCGTCAAAGGCCACTATGCTTATGTCGCCCGGTATGGAAAGCCCGCGCGCGGCGCAGAGCTCCATGACGCCCAGGGCCACGATATCGGCCATGGCCACGATGGCGCTGGCCTTGCCGTCCGCGAGTATGCGCGCCGCCGCGTCACGGCCTCCTTCTATGGAGCAAACTGCGGCATACACGCGCGGCGCGTGCTGGCCGGGCTGTATACCCGCTTCCTTCAGGGCGCGGTCAAAGCCGGCCCTGCGCCTATCGCGCACCAGCGAGGAACGCTCGGCGGGCTCGTTATAGGATTCGGTCTCAAGCTCGACTATGGCTATATCGCGGTGGCCAAGCCCGGTAACGTAGCTCATAAGGGCATACGCGGCGGCTTCGTCGTCTATGCCCACATTGGCCATTTCCGGGGACGGCTTGCCGTCTAAAGTGAGGAGAGGTATATGGCGCTTGCGTATGAGATCGACTATGGAATGGTCCGGCCCCACGCCTATGGCCATAAGCGCGTCCACGGCGGCGCGGCTGGCCGCTTCGAGCAGGCGGCCCTTAATCGGCGGCACGATGAGCAGCGAGGTCTCATGCTCGAGGCAGGCCGCGCCTATGCCTTGAAGCAGCTCGGTAAGATAGGGATTCTTTAAGGCTTCGTGCATGGGCTGCGGCAGGAGCAGGCCTATGGCCCCTATGCGCTTGGTGGTAAGGGTGCGCGCCACCGGGTCGGGTACGTAGCCTAAATCGCCGGCTATGGCCATGACGCGCTCGAAGGTAGCCTTGGATATCTTTCTAGGATCGTTGAAGGCGAAGGATACGGTCGTCTTGGATACGCCGGCCCGCTCCGCTATATCTTTTATAGTGATACGCATGGCCCATGATACGGCTCGGAGCGGAAAAAGTAAACCATAAAGCTAAACCGCTTTACTCCCTGCGGCTATAATTGGCGTTTATTGGCAGGAGGCTTCATTCCGCCACGACGCGGTTCTTGCCCGTTTCCTTTGCCTTATAGAGCCTGGTATCGGCCAGCTCGAGCAGCTCCATGGTATCCATCGTGCCCTTATAGGCGGCCAGTCCGCAGGATAGGGTCATGGCTATGCCCATGGCCTCGAAGGCGCTCGTGGCCGTCACCGCCACGCGTATGCGCTCCGCTAATATCAGCGCACCCTCAAGCGGCGTCTCGGGCAGCACGACCAGGAATTCCTCGCCGCCGTAGCGGCCGGCTATATCGCTGGCCCTCAGATGCAGCCGTATAGTGCGGGCTATCTCAGCCAGCACCGCGTCGCCGGAGCGGTGGCCGCGCTCGTCGTTTATGCGCTTAAAGTCGTCCACGTCTATCATGATGACGCAGAGATCGCGCCCGTAGCGCTGGGCCGTCTTCATTTCGCGCTCGAGCAGGGCAAAGCTGTGCCGGCGGTTATAGAGGCCGGTAAGCCCGTCGCTTATGGCCAATTTCTCGAGCTCCCTGGTGCGGCGGAGAACCTGCTCCTCCAGCCTCTTATTCCAGGCGAGTATCATGTCCTTATATTCTTTTTCGCGCTTCGCGTAGCTGCGCACCTCGGCCAGCGCCTTCTCGAGCTCCGCGCCCTTGGCCTTGAGCTCCACGTTCTTGAGCCGGTAGATCTCGGCTTCCTTGGCCGTGTTCGCCGCCTCAAGGCTCCGCGCGTTCTTGATGGCCACGGCGATGAAGGAGCAGAGCACGCGCAGGGCCGCCAGGGAAGCCTCGTCGTAGGCGTCCTCTCGGGGGCTCTGCACCGACATGACGCCCAGGGTATCCGAGCCGTATACGACGGGCAGGAACACTTCCGAGCGTGCCTGGCCGGCATGGGCGGCGGCGCGGCGGCCCTGCATCACAAGCTCGCGCCCTTCCTTGAAACAGCGCAGGCAAAGCTCCGACGGCTCGGCAGG
>JBGSKZ010000302.1:0-1526 GCA_041741035.1 Treponematales bacterium | reverse complement strand
CCCCATGTATTTCGAGTTTAACGATTTTCTGCCCGTAGCTACCTGGCATGGCCTTGATTTCTACCCTGATAATATGGCGCTTATCCTTGATTTCTCGTGGGCTTTTGTTCGGGGGCTTACCCTCCATGGCATAGCCGGTTATGACGATATAAGCTCCGACATCTTTGGCGTTTACGATAGCCCTATTCCCACTATCGACGCGTATGTGCTCGCGTTGGAGTTTGACCTGCCCTTAGCCGGAACTGCCCTAAGCGGCATGGCGCAATTCGGCTATACCCATTACCTGTGGGGCAATTTCGACGCGGTGAAATCGCACGGAGACCAGCTAGGCGGCGAGCAGCTCCTTCTGGCCAGGCACGTAGCGCGCTACTATACCGACGACGGCGACGGTATTATCCTGCCGTTCTCCAGCCCCTATGGCCCCGGCGCCTTGTGGCTGCAAGTCGATGCCGAAATCAAGCCCTTTGGGGCGTGGCTAGGCTTTGGCCTCGATTTCTTCTTCTTGTCAAAGAACACCCAGGCTAGCTTAATAACGACCGTGTATGAACGCTCTACCGTAGTGGCCAATGCGCCGCGCACGGTATTCATTGAGATGGGCTTGCCCATCAAGGCAAAGTTTACCTTCAATAAAAACCAAGCGCAGCTTAATTTTAGGCCCTCTTTGGCCCTGCTGGACGGGGCCCTGTCGCTGAGCCTTGATACGCTGCTTGGCTTTAGCTTAGGCGAAGGCGACGGAGCCCTGAAACGCTACTGATGCGCCGTCTATTCTCCGGTCCGATGATCTTGGTGGCGCTCTTTGCGGCGCTGTCGGTTTCCTGCGCGCTGTTCCCTCGCTATCCTGAAGATCCTATCGAGCCGCGGCGGGCCGCTTTGCGGCATGAGGCGAAAGTACTGAGCTCGTATCGGGGATTAAGCGGCCAAGCCGATGAGGAGCTAGCCGCCGGGAGTTTAGCGGAAGAAGGTCCAGCGATAGCAGAGTACCTCGCTTTCATACGCGCCTTAAGCAAGGGCTACGAGTATCCTGGTTCCATAAGCTTCGGCGTAGCGGCCTGGGAACAGGGAGAGCTTGGCCTAATTCGCATAGCGGTGCCGGATGGGGTGGACCAGCGCGGCATCATCGTGGCGTATCACGGCTTCATGTCCTATAGCGGCTATAATATTCCGGCTCTGTGCCGTATCGCTGAGCGGGGCTGGGCGGTTATAGCGGTAGACTTGCCGGGACACGGTTTTTCTACCGGCTTAAGCGGCTCGATAAATGACTTTAATGATTACGCCGACGTGAGCGCTGCCGTAAAGGCATGGGCGCTCCAGTCGGGCATGGATACGACGGGTCCGTGGCTGGTGCTCGGGCATAGCGCCGGCGGCGCGGCCGCTATAGAAAGCCTTCTGGATAGCCGGGAGCTTTTCGACGGAGGCATACTGCTGGCCCCGCTCGTGCGGCCGCGGGCCTATGCCCTAACGCAGGCGGCGGCCTACGCGTTAGCCCCCTTCGTGGCTTCGGTGCCGCCCCGCGGCTATGAAGAAGG
>JBGSKZ010000301.1:0-1549 GCA_041741035.1 Treponematales bacterium | reverse complement strand
GCACGGGCAGCGGCCCCGCGGCGGGCGCTGCCGTGGGCACGGTAGCCTGGGTGATCGAGGGGCTGAAGCTGGCGCTCGAGCGATTATAGAGCTGCGCGCTTGCCGCGAGCGCTCCGGCGAAGGCTAGGGCGCTGAAGACGGCCGCGGCGATGATTCTGGTCCTGGTGGCTTGCATTCGGGGCGCTCCGGTCAAATCGTTTACGGACGGTACCCGAGGAGTGTAGCTGAAGAGCGTTTTTTTGACCAGGACTCGTCGGCGTCTTAGGTGATAAAAAGACTCAAAATTAGCCCTTGCCGGGTTTATCGTCGCGCTTCCCGCGCCTCCGGTAGCGCTCGATTACCTCGGCCATTTCCCGTACGAGTTCCCCGCTGCCCGATAGCTCTTCGCCGGCGTTAGCGAGGTAGGAAAGCACTCTATTCGCGTCATAGATGAGCAGCCAGGGCGGAACGTCCAAGGCTTTAGCCAGGTCCAAAAACCTGAGCGATGAGGGATATTTCCGCAAGGTCTCGATTTCGGCTATGTAGTTTTTGGTTAGGCCCGCGTACTCGGCAAGCTCGTCCTGCGTGATGCCGCGGTGTGCCCTGAGCGTCTTTAGGTTCTTTGCCAAGAGCATTCTTAGTTCATCCGGCATTGCCACCTCACCGCTTTGATGCTAGGAGAGCCGAGAGGTGATGGCAATTCGCTTATAGCCGGTCAGATAACGCTAATAGCCAAATATCCGCAGAGAATTCTCTCTTCCTATCCTTAATACCGCATCGGGTACGGCTTCGTCCGCGAGCCTGCGCCTTTTGAGTTCCGTGGAAAAGCTGCCCATGGAAAAATGATTGAAGGCATAGACTGAGCCCTGCAGCCGGTGGCCTGCCTGCCCGGCGCCTACCATGAACTCGTCTTTCCACGCCGAGAAAATGCCGCCGGGGCGAAGCTCGGACAAGCCCATGATCCAGAGCCTTGAACCCAGGGCCCCATGCAGGGCGACCGCGAGCCTGGCCATATAGCGCTGGCTGCTCTCCAGTACCGGTCGCAGTTCCGGGTGCCGCGCGCCGAGGAGCTTGAGTTGCGCGGTTTTTGGCGTATGCACCGGCGTCTTGTTTATGATAAGCGCCCGGGCGCGGAGTTCGGAACCCAGCTCGCGGCGAAAGAAATTCTCCATTACTTTGCCCGACTGGCCTACCAGATAGCGATTCATGGCCTTGGCCTGCTCCCGTTTGCCCGGGTTGTCGGCCACGACTATCCAATCGATACGGTCGTCTGGCCCTATGTCGTCCAGGGCCCTGTTATAGACGACCGAAGTTTCCAGCGCGTAGTTATCCTCGCCGAGCTCCGCGGCGAGCTCCTCCTGGGCGGCCAGGAGGCCGGGCAGGCTTTCGCGCCATGCCGCTACTTTAGCGCGGAAGTCTTCCCGCAGCGCGCATAGGCGCTCATAGGCTGGCAGTTCCAAAGCGGCCTCCCCGGGGCTTTCATGTTCTTCAGCGAGCCTAGTGTAGCCATGAGGGATAAAAATGCAAGCGCTCGGCGTGTGGACGACGAAGGGCATCTAGGCTACCATAG
>JBGSKZ010000300.1:0-2974 GCA_041741035.1 Treponematales bacterium | reverse complement strand
CTCGCCGGGCCAGAAAGCGGCTCGGCCCGCGGCGTTTCGGCTCAAGGCCACGCTATCGAAGGCGCGAGGCAGGTCGTCCAGGTTCGCCGCGCCGCCGTAGCGTGCGCCAAAGAGCGGCGCAGCGCCCTCTATATAGTAAGCCCCGCCATCCAAGGCCGCGGAGAGCAGGCTTCCCGCCAATTCCGCCGCGTCACCGGTGAATACCCAGCGCTTGCCTGCCGAAGCCGCCGCTCTGGCAGGTTCCTTGTCGGCGGGCTCAGAGTCCGCACCCTTTTCGGCCACGAGTTCCGCAGCCACGAGGGCGGGGTCCCTGCGCATATCGGCCTGCGCTAACTCCTTCTGTTCGTAGACGATGCCGCGTTCGGCGGCGAACCGCGAGAGCGCCGTACTGCGGAGCCCCGCCTCCCAGGAAAGATCCCCGCCTTTGACGAATACGCGCACGATACCCGCGGCGCCGAAATTCTCCGCCAAACGGACGATTGCGGCGCCCTTAGCCTCGTGGTCTACGGTGAGCGCCAGGTCGGCCGCCGCCTGCATGGCCAGCGGATCGTCCGGATAGCCTAGCGATACGAGCACTATCCCCGGCCGCCGCTCCCGCAGCGCCTCGAAGAGCCCCACCGCGCCAAGCGGCGCCCCCAAGGCGATAACGGCCCGGTATTGCTCCTGGCTGACGAGCTCAAGGGCTCGCTCCCATGCGGAACCTCCTGCGTAAAGCCGCCCCTCATGGAAAACGACGGTCGCGGTACCCGGGGCCAGGCCTGCCGTAAGGCCGCCGGCTATGACGGCGCTCTCTTCAAGGCTGGCGGCGGAAGGCGCAGCGTTCGAGTTAGCGCTAACGAGCAGAATTATCCTGAAAGGCGGTTCTCGCCGCCCCGCTGCTTCCTCGTCCGTTTCGGGCGGGTCGTCTGAACCGCGGCCGCAGGAAAAGGCCAGGGCCGCGAACAAGGCGCAAATGGCCAAAACGCTCGCTTTCATGCTACTCCTCCCGATGCACATCCCAATGTTGATTGAAGCGTTAAACGAGCCTCTATGCCTTGAAAGGCTTTCCATGGCTCTGTTCTTGGAGTATTATTCACTATCACCGTCCGTGCATAGGGGCGTCAATGAAGTTTTTGCCGCGGCGATATCTGGAAGAATTTTTTCTTTATTCCAGCCAATTCGTCCTTTTCTATATAATCATACTCTTTTCTTCGCCCTCTATTATCAGGCCCGGCGGCGTAGCCCTGCTTTCGCTGGCGGGCTTCCTGCTGCTGCAGATAGGACTGCTAGCCCGTTTCGGCCACCGGCCCCTGGCCCGCTTCCTCTTCTCGTTCATGACCCCTTTCGGCTACAGCGCCATGCAGGCCCTCTCCGGCCCCATACTGAGCCTGGATATGGCTAGTTTCTTTTTATGGATCACCGCCTTCTACCTCGGCGGCATACAGGCGCTCTCCCTGCTGTTCAGGAGAAAATGGCCAAAGCGCATAGCGGAAATATTCCTGAGCCTCGGCACGGTTTTCACCTTCATTTTCTTCTATTTTTACCTTGACTTACGACTTTCCTCGACCAAGGCATACGAAGCCGGCGACTTGGGCTATACCGCTCTCATGCAAGCCCTCTCGCTGGAAAATTTCCTGCCCGCTTTCTCTACCTTCGCCACGTCCACCGGGCATATCTTCCTTATGTTCGGCGCGCTCATGTTCGGTCTTTTCCAGGTTTCGGATAAGATAAAGCAGATATCCCTGAAAGCGCGGCTCGACGCGGTGTACGCAATAGTGGAGCCGCCCGCCCCGGATGCCGAGCTCAAGCAGGCCCTGCACCGCAGCGAAACCAAAGAGGTGGCCATACTCTACGCCGACCTGTGGAATTTCACCCCCCTGGCAGAAAAAGAAGGGCCGGCCTCGACTATAGGCCTGCTCAACCGCTATTACGCGCTGTGGGATCTGGTCGTTCGCCGCAATCACGGCATAATCGACCAATTCGTAGGGGACACGGTCATCGCGGTATTCGGCCTCATGGGCAACGCGGACTACTGTAACGAGGCCGTGGATTGCGCCCATGATTTCCTCAAGGAATTCGTATACCTGCAGGAAGACCTCGCGGAGCACCGCTTGCCCCTGATCAAGCACATAGGCATAGGCGTGCACGCGGGCAAGGTGGCCGCCGGCGAGCTCAGCCTCGCCAGCGGAGCTTCCCGCGTGGCCGTGGTCGGGGACGCTGTCAACATGGCCGCCCGGCTGGACTCGCTCTGCCGGGAATTCAAGCAGGATCTTCTGGTATCCTCGGCGGCTTACAAAATGCTCAGCCTGGAGCGCCAGAGCGTATTCCAGCACATGGGGGAAGTGCTTTTCAGGGGAAAGACCCAGCCCCAGGCCGTATTTGGAAAGAAGTAGTTAGTTCCCCGAACCTTATTGCTTCCACGCCTCCTACGAAGCCATGGCATACTTGGGCACATAGTCCTTCCCCTCTTTCAAGGGCGTCCGGTGGGCTTTCATCCAAACCCTTGTCTCTTCATCATTTAAGCGTAGCTTTGAAAGAAAGGGCCTGTCCGTGTAGTAACCCTGCATCCCTTCGCGGATCCTGAACGCAGGGACTCCCGCGGCCTGGGCATGCGTGAAAGGCAGCCATAATGGCCTAATCCGGTACCGTTTCTGGTAATTGTGGTAGATCTGGTAGAGCCGCATGCGCATAAGGCCGTTTGCCACATTCCGCGTGAAGCAGACGCTCTCGCGATGGAAGGCGGCGAGGTCCTTCCTTAGCTCTCGATCGTAGTAGTTCACCGAGAAGAGCGGATTCAATAGCCCCCGCGGCGCCTTCGACGGGTGGGTCCTATGCTCCAGTCGTCCCTCGGCCATGGCCAGGCGTAGGCTCGGCAGCGCGGCGATGGCCTGAGGGTAGACGGGATGCTCGTCGGTCCACAGTTGCACGCCTTCCATGGCAGCCTGGTCCCAGTATCTAAGGAAGACTCCCATGAGTTCGCGGAAAGATGCCGACA
>JBGSKZ010000299.1:0-3117 GCA_041741035.1 Treponematales bacterium | reverse complement strand
TCTATGCTGTCGTCCGGGTACTGTATGTAGTGCTGATGGTAGAGGCGATAGTACTGCTCCTTGAAGTACACGGGGTAGGCGGGCAGGGCTATGGCCGCCGCCGCAAGGAGCAGGCAGAGCAGGGCTATCCTCTTCATGCTTAATATATCGGAGCGGGCGGCCCCATTGTTGAGGCCTAGCCGCGATTATGCGCGGCGCGCCAACTATTAAGCACGGCGCGCCCGCGCGACGATAGGCTCGACGGCCCGCCATACTTCTTCATGCACCGCTCCCACGGGCTGGGAAGCGTCGACGATGGCTATGCGCATGCCTTTGTCACGGTAGGAAGCAATGACGCCGCGATAGGCACGGTCCACTTGCGTTTGGAAGGATTCGTTTTCGTATATGTCCCGCTCGCCGCGGCCCGCGAGCCGCGCCAGGGACAATTCGGGGCGTATATCGAAGAAAAGCAGGAGCTCGGGCAGGGGAAAAGGCGCGTTAAGGGCCGCGGGCAGCTCGTCGCCGCAGGTGAGACCCTGGTAGGCCAGCGACGAAAATACATAGCGGTCGCTTACGGCTATATCGCCCGCTCGCAGGCTTTCCCGTATGCCGCCGGCGCCGTTCAGGTGCTCGCCGCGATCGGCCGCGAAGAGCCTCGCCACGCTTTCCGCCTCCAGGGGCGTCCTGCCGGCGAGGGCTTCCCGTATAAGCCGGCCTATGGGGCCTTTCGTCGGCTCCGCCGACAGGCTCGCGGCCGCTCCCGCTATGCGCAGCCTTTCGCCGAGCAGCTCCAGCTGCGTGCTCGTGCCCGAGCCGTCCACGCCTTCGAATACGATAAAATTTTCCAGTATAGTATACGCCTTGCTCATGGTTTTTGGAGCATAGCGCCGCGCGGCGGCCCTGCGCAAGGGCGTACGGGGCTCCTTCATATGGCGCAAGGCGCTCCACTGTGCTACTGTTAATCCGTGAAGCCCCACGCAAAGCCGCTCGTTCCGCTCCTTCTCGCCCTAGCGCTCCTGGCCTGCGGCGCCTGGGCCTTCGCCGCCGCGCGTATAGCCGACTTCGCGCGCTCGTCGATGAAGGACTACGTGGAAAGCGCGCTGCGCCCGCCCTTGGAAGAGCTCGGGCTCACGCTCTCTTACCACGACGCCTCGCCCTCGATCATGAACGGCGCCCATATCAGGGATATACGGATAAGCCGCGGCGAGCGCGAACTCGTGCGGCTGCGCTCTCTGCGGCTGGGCTATGCGCTGCCGGAACTCGTCCTGGGCAAGGGCGGCCTTAGCCTGCTGCGCCTTGAGGGATTACAGGCGGAGTTGGACGCCGAACTGGACTTGCCGCTTATCGCCCGCATACAGGCCCTGCTCGATAGGCTTCAAAGCCCGCAAGGCGGGCCAGCCTCCGCCGATAAAGCCCCCAGCCCCTCCGCCGGCGAAAAGCCCCGCGCAAGCCGCATGGAATTCGAACTCCGCGACGCCACGGTACGCATCTCATCCAAAGACTTGCCCGATATCAGGGCCAGCCTGCGCAGGGCCGACCTCCTATTGGCCGAGGACGGCTCTCTGGCGCTGAGCCTTGCGGGTATGGTGGAGGCCAACGATAGCCAGGGGCGTTTCCCCCTGCGGACGCTCGAACTACCGCTGGCCTTGAGCGCCACCATTGCCCGCGGCGGCGAGCGGGCCTTATTATCCGCATCCTTTTCCGCCGATTCAGAGCTAGGCAGGCTCAGCCCCCTGCGGCTTTTAGCCAGCTACGACGGCAAGGTCATAGAGGCCACGCTTTCGGGCGTTCGGGGCCTGGAGCGCTTCAATGCCAGTTACGAACTGGGCCTGGCCAGGCTCGCTATAGACGCGGAGCTGCGGGGCTTCTCCCCTCAAAGCCTGCTGAGGCCGCGTAACGTTTCGGCGGAGCTCCTGCCTTGGCTGGGCAATAGCTACAGCGGTTCCCTTTCGCTCTCCACCGATTTTACCCTCGACGGCACGCTCGCCGACGTGGACTTGAGCGCGGCCCTGCCTTTTACCGTGCCTGGCGGAACGGCCCGCATGCGCCTGAGGGCTTCTGGCGACTCGAGGCTCGTGCGCGTGGAGGAAGCATCGCTGCGGAACGGCGCCACGAGCCTGAGCTTTGGCGGGGAACTCTTCCCTCGCGACTTAAGCGCTTCCGGCAGGCTCGCGCTCAGCCAGGCCTTGGGCGAGGGGCTAAAAGCGGAGCTGGAGCTGGACTTGAACGGCCAGGGCGGCTCATGGTTCGCGTACTCGCCGGGGCTAGACCTGGTCATGCCGAGGGGGCGCGAGCGGCTTATCCAGGATCTGGGACTCTCCCTCGACCTTGCCGGGGGAGAGCTGGCCTTCCTGCTTGACGCCGCCCTGCCCGACAGGCAAAGCGCTGATACGGAGAGCCTCGACGCCCGCGGAGAGCCTACGGAGGCCCGGGAAATCCTCGGCGAATACGCGCTGCCGCGCCTGGCTATCGAAGGCCAGGCGATTTTGGGCGACGAGCCTTACATTGAGGCCAGCGTCCATGTGGATACCAGCTACCTGGGCCGATTCGCGGCCCTCGCCCTCGGCGCGGGCTCGCAGGCCTTAGCGGGAGCGTTCGACGGCCTGCGCGTGAGCGCCGACCTGAGCCTCTTCAGCGACTTTGCCACGCTTTCCTACAGCTCCTCCAATATACTCTTCACGCATGACGCGATCAGCCCCGCCTTCGGCCTGGTATCCTTGGCGGGCAATGCCCAGAGGCTTGAAATCCGTAGCGTGGAGGCCACCATCGCCTCCTATTCGCTGTCCGCCAGCGCCCTGCTGGATTTCTCCTCGAGCGGACGGCTTTCCCTTTTATCCGATTTAAGCGTGCAGGGCATACCCTATGCGCTGCGGGGCGAATTTAGTGGAGATTTTTGGAGCATAGAAGGCTCCTACGGCCTCTTGCTCCGCGGCAGCAGGCGCGACGCCCTAAGCCAGCTTCGACTGGAGCTCCTGGGCCTGCCGCTGCCCATAGGCGAGGAGCGCATACTGCTGAGCGCCGAGGCATCCGGCATCTTCGCCTCGGCCGAGGCCTGGAGCGTGGACCTCGCCGGGCTCAGCCTCGAGCCTGGCTCGGCCGCCTCGTCCCGATGGCCTCGGCTGAGCATGAGCGGCAGCT
>JBGSKZ010000298.1:0-1168 GCA_041741035.1 Treponematales bacterium | reverse complement strand
TGGCGAATCTGGCGCGGCTGGCGATGCCTCCGCGATCGGTCAGCCAATCGCCGAGGCCCTGCTGCCGGTCGACGGCCGCTACCGCTTGTCGGGCTGGATAGCGCGCGCTTCTATACCGATAGAGGCTCCCCGGCTATGGAGCACGGAAGAGCCGGCCCTGTACGCTCTCCAGGCCACCCTCCTGTCGCCGGCCGGCGACGAGCTTGAGCATTGCGCCAGCCGCCTGGGCTTCAGGCGCGTGGACATGGATAAGAAGCGCAGGGCCATGCTCATTAACGGCAAGCGGGTCATGCTGCGCGGCGTCAACCGGCATGAGCACGACGAGAGGAAGGGCAAGACCCTCGGCCTCGCTTCCATGCTGCGCGACATAGAGCTCATGAAGCGGCACAACTTCAACGCCGTGCGCAACAGCCATTATCCCAACGACGAACGCTGGTACGAGCTCTGCGACGAGTACGGGCTCTACCTGATGGACGAGGCCAATATAGAAAGCCACGCCTACTACGACCAGCTTGCCCGCGACCCCGCCTGGCTGCCCGCCTTCATGGAGCGGGGCAAGCGCATGGCCCTCCGCGACAAGAACCATCCCTCCGTGATCATATGGTCCTTGGGCAACGAGTCCGGCTACGGCCCCAATCAAGACGCGCTGGCGGCTTGGCTGCGCTCTTATGACCCGGACCGGCCGGTGCACTACGAAGGCGCGGCCCGTCCCGAGTTCGGCCAGGGGCCCTTTACCCTGGACTCGCTCAAGCGGGGCAGGGCGGCTAGCGATTTCGTGTCGGCCATGTACCCGCCCGCCGAACTGCTCGAAGCCTGGGCCCTGAGCACCGAGGACGACCGGCCCTTCATACTCTGCGAGTATTCCCACGCCATGGGCAATTCCAACGGCGGCCTGGCTGATTACTGGGCCGTCATGGAAAAGTATCCCGGCCTGCAGGGCGGCTTTATATGGGACTGGGTGGACCAGGGCCTCGTCGCCCGGAATGGGCAGGGGCGGGAATACTGGGCCTACGGTGGCGACTTCGGCGACGAGCCGAACGACCGCGATTTCTGCTGCAACGGGCTCGTATTTCCCGACCGCGGCCCTAAGCCGGCCCTGGCGGAGTGCGCCTGGCTCTTCCGTCCCCTCGTGGCCGAGCTCCTGAGCGGCCCGGCCGCCGAAGCTCCG
>JBGSKZ010000297.1:0-5889 GCA_041741035.1 Treponematales bacterium | reverse complement strand
CGCCTGGCGCCCTCCTTCGCGGCCGCCTCGCGCAGGGCGCGTTCGGCCCTTTCGTCCTCAAGCGCCTCCCGGTATTCGCCGTACGGCCCCGGATACAGCTCGGCGGCGCCGTTACCGTCAAAGGCTATCGTGGTTAGCGCCACGCCGTCCAGAAAGGCCCGGTCGTGCGACACGAGCACCACGCAGCCGTCGAAATCCTGTATATAATCCTCGAGCAGCTCTATGGTATCGATATCCAGGTCGTTCGTAGGCTCGTCTAAGATGAGCAGGTTGGGATGCTCGGCCAGTATGGACACCAGCTGCAGGCGCCTGAGCTCTCCGCCCGACAGCGTGGACAGGCGCTGGTCGTGCATGGTCCGGTCAAAGAGGAAGCGCTCGAGCAGGCGCTCCGCGTCCAGCACGCTGCCATCGCCCAAGCGCGTAAGCTCGGCATGCTTGCGTATGAAATCTAGCATGCGCATATCCATGGGCAGGCCCGCGGCGGTCTGGCCGTAGTAGGAACACAGGGTATTCACGCCGCGGTCCACTTCGCCCTCGTCGGGCTTAAGCGCCCCGCTTATGATAGACAGGAGCGTCGTCTTGCCGCAGCCGTTGGGCCCTACCACGCCTATGCGGTCGCCCTTGGCGAACTCGTAGCTGAAGGGCGCGAACACCCGCTGCCCGCCGTAGCTCTTGGACACGGCCTTAAGCTCCAGTATCTTCTTGCCCAGGCGCCGGGCCTGGGACGAGAAGGCGCCCATTTCCTCGGGCCGCTCCAAGGCCGCGGCCTGCATGTCGCGTATGATACCCTTGCGCCGCTCGCTCTTCGTCGCGCGGGCGCGGGCCCCGCGCATGAGCCACTTCATCTCTATCTTGAGTATGGCCTCGCGGCGAGCGTCCGCCTTCTCCAGCACCGCCCAGCGCTCGCGCCTGGCCTCGAGGAACTTATCGTAGTCGCCGGGAAAGGAGAACACGCGGGAACGGTCTATCTCCAGTATGCGCAGGCAGGTGGCCTCCAGGAAGGCGCGGTCGTGGGTTACCAGGATGAAAGCGTGGCTGGAGGACAGAAGCTTCTTTTCGAGCAGCTCTATGGCCTCGAGGTCCAGGTGGTTGGTGGGCTCGTCCAGTATCAACAGGTCGGCGTCCGAAGCCAGGCAGCGCGCTATGGCCGCCTTCTTTACCATGCCGCCGGAAAAGCCGTCCATGCTTGTTTCCGGTCCCGCCAGGCCGAATTCCGTGCAGAGCGAAGCGAAGCGCCGCTCCAGGTGGAAGCCGCCCTCCTCTTCCATGCGCTGGTGGAGCTTCTCCATGCGCACCGCGTCCCCGGGCGCGGCCTTGCCCTGGGCCTGGGCATGCAGGGCTTCCTCATAGGCTCGTACTAGGCGCACCGCCGGCGAATCGCCTTCCAATAGGAAATCGGCCAGGCTCATGCCCGGCGCCGCGGCGGGGCTCTGCGGCAGCACCGATACGCGCAGGCCCCGCTTGCGCGCTATAGTCCCGTCGTCGTGCTCCAGGGTGCCCGCTACGACGTGCAGGAAGGTGGACTTGCCCACGCCGTTGCGGCCCACCAGCCCGATGCGCTCCCCGTCCTCAATGCCGAGCGATACCTCTTCAAAGAGGGGCGTGCCGATAAGCGTCTTGGATACGCCGTCGAGTGATAGTATATTCATGCGTGCCCAGACTATAGCCCTAAAGGGAACCCCTGGGCAATCTCTACCCGCTATTTCATTATTCAAAATCGCGTTTCATTCTTGACAACTTTTTTTCGGCATGTTTCTATATTACTACTATAGAGGTACACATGTATCGTATAAGCGATCATCCCGTCGCCGACGCGCTTCCGGACAGGCCCATCGTAGATTTCAGCTTCGACGGCCAGCCTTACCGGGGCTACCGGGGCGAGGCCATAAGCTCCGCCCTCTTCGCCAACGGCATACGCAGCTTTTCCGAACACCCCAAAGACGGACAGAGCCAGGGCATATTCTGCGCCAACGGCCAGTGCAGCCAATGTTCGCTTATCGTGGACGGGATCATGCGCAAGGCCTGCGTTACGCCCCTGGCCGAAGGCATGGACCTGCGTACCGCGCGCGGCCTGCCAGAGCTGCTGGCCGACGACGAGCCCGCGGGAAAAAGCGCCGTACGCCGCATAAGCGCCGAAGTGCTGGTCATAGGCGCCGGCCCCTCGGGCCTGGCGGCCGCCGCCGAGCTGGCCGAGCTGGGCCTGGACGTGGTGCTCTGCGACGATAAAGATACTCTAGGCGGCAAGCTCGTCCTGCAGACCCACAAGTTCTTCGGCTCGGAAGAAGACTGCTACGCCGGCACCCGCGGCTACGACATAGCCAAAATACTGGACAAAAAAGTGCGCGCCTACCCCAACGTGCGCATATTATCCAACTCCCCCGTGCTGGGCATTTACAAAGACCGCGCCGCGGGCGTATACGAAAACTACAAAAGCTATCTCCTCATAGACTTCAAGGCCCTGGTCGTGGCCGCCGGCGCGCGGGAAAAGTCCCTCGTGTTCCCCGGCAACGACCTGCCCGGCGTATACGGTGCCGGCGCCTTCCAGACCCTGGTAAACCGCGACCTCGTCAAGGCGGCGGAGAAAGTTTTCGTCATAGGCTCGGGCAACGTGGGGCTCATAGGCTCCTATCACGCCCTGCAGGCCGGCATACAGGTTGCCGGCATATGCGAGATACTGCCCAAGGTGAACGGCTACAAGGTGCACGCCGACAAGATACTGCGCATGGGCGTGCCCATATACCTCAATACCACCGTGCTGTCGGTGGAGGGCGAAGGCAAGGTCGAGCGCGTCACCATAGCCGGCGTGGACAAGAACTGGCAGCCGCTTTTGGACACGGCCAGGACCTTCGAGGTGGACACCGTGCTCGTGGCCACGGGCCTGTCCCCCTGCGACGAATTCTACAGGCAGGCCCAGGCCTTCGGCTTCATAGCCGTCAAGGCCGGCGACGCCGAGGAAATAGCGGAGGCCTCCAGCGCCATATTCGGCGGCAAGATAGCCGCCCTGGCCCTGGCCAAACTCTTAGGCAAAAACGTGGCCATAGACCAAGCCTGGCTGGACAAGCGCGAAGTGCTCAAGAGCAAGCCTGGCGACATCGTGTGCCGCGACGAGGAAGAACTGGGCCCCCAGTGGAAGCCCGTGTTCTTCTGCACCGAAGAAATACCCTGCAACCCCTGCACCACCGTGTGCCCCACCCATTCCATACAATTGTCCGCCCGCAAAGGCTCCCTCCTGGACCTGCCCTACTTCCAGGGAGAGAACTGCAAGGGCTGCTCCGCCTGCGTGGCCGCCTGCCCCGGCCTGGCCGTGTCCCTGGCGCGCCTGGCGGACAACGGCCTGGCCGACGTGCAGCTGCCCTTCGAGTTCGACGCCTCGTCCTACGAGCCGGGCCTTAAGCTGGCTCTCCTGGACGCCGACGGCGCCTTCGTGGAGGAAGGCACGCTCACCAAGAAAATCTACAACAGGAAGTACCGCAGCTGGGTGCTCAGCTTCCGCCTCTCGGCCGCCAACGCGGCCAGGGTCATAGGCGTGCGCATACAAAGCGAAGAAGCCACGCGCAGCCTGCCCCAGGCGCGCTTCGAGTACCTGCCCGACAACGCCATCGTGTGCCGTTGCGAGCGGGTGCGGGTAGACGAGATCGTCGCCTTTATCAAAGAGAACAAGGTACGCGACATAAACCAGCTTAAATCCATACGCGTGGGCATGGGCGCCTGCGGCTCCAAGACCTGCTCCGTGCTCCTGCCCCAGCTCTTCCGCAAAGCGGGCGTGGACCCCGCCGAGCTTACGGCGGGCAGCCTTAGGCCCCTCATGCTCGAGGCGGGCATGGGCGAGCTCCTCAACGAACAAAAAGCGGAGGCGGCCACATGACCAGCTGCGACGTACTCATACTGGGCGCCGGCTCCGTAGGCGTGCCTTTGGCCAAATCCTGCGCCGAGCGGGGCCTTAAGACCATAGTCATAGACAAAGCGGCCTCCTGGGGCCGGGGCCAGAACCGCGCCGCCATAGGCGGCATACGCGCCACCCATTCGGACCCCGCCAAGATAAAAATTTGCCAGGAATCCATACGCATCGTTAAGGCCCTGCAGGAAGAGCGCGGCATAGACTTGGAATGGCGCTCGGGCGGCTACCTCTTCGTAGCCTACGACGCCGAACGGGAAAAATCCTTCAAAGATCTCCTGGTCATTCAGAAGGCCGCCGGCCTGGGCATAGACTGGATAAGCCCCCAACGCGTGCGCGAACTGGCCCCCGGCATAAAAAGCGAAGGCCTCCTCGGCGGCACCTACAGCCCCGGCGACGGCTACGCCTCGCCCCTCATCGTAAGTACGACCTTCCACCGCCTGGCCATGCAGGCCGGCGCGGACTTCCGCTTCAACGAGCGCGTGCTGGCCATGAGCGCGAAAAACGGGCGCGTAGCGTCGGTAAAGACCGACAAGGATGAATACTCGGCCGCCACCGTCGTCAACGCCGCCGGCGCCGACGCCGCCGAGCTAGCCAGCCTCGTCGACCTGGAGATACCCGTGCACCCCGACTGCCACGAAGCCGGCGTCACCGAGCCCGTGGCCCGCTTCATGGAGCCCATGCTCGTAGACATACGCCCCGACCACGAATCGGGCAACTACTATTTCTACCAGGCCGAGACCGGCCAGATAGTCTTCTGCATAACGCCCAAGCCCACGATTTGGGGCAGCGACGCGGACAACACCTCAGGCTTCCTGCCCCTCGCCCTACGCCGCATGGTAGAGCTCTACCCCCGCCTGCGCAACCTCAAGGTACGCCGCACCTGGCGCGGCATGTACCCCATGACCCCCGACGGCCTGCCCATCGTCGCCTACCCCCAGGGCCTGGACAACTTCCTGTTGGCCGTAGGCATGTGCGGCCAGGGCTTCATGCTCGGCCCCGGCCTAGGCGAGATCCTTGCCCAGCTCATCGCGGACGGCAAGCCCTCGGAGCGCAACTCCCAGATCCTCGAGGAGCTCACCCTCTACCGCAAATTCTCCGGCATGGAAATGCTCAAGTAAAACCGCAGGGGGGCGCCACGTCGCTCCCCGCGCGCGCCTACGCCAGACGCGCCCCCCGGGGAGAGCCGCTTGCGCAAAGCTTTCTTTAACGTATACTTGGACGCGGAGGACGTCATGAAGAATCGCCGCGGCGCAATAATCCCGAAGCCTCGTCGGCATACTGCCTTTGCCGGGCCGGGCCTGCTGGTCGCGGCGTTCTTGGCGCTCGTCTCCTTCGCGCTGCCCTTCGACGCGGCCGCCCAGGCGCAGGGAGGCGCTATACTTATAGCGAACACGGCCTATCCTCCCTTCGTCATGCCCGAGGGGCACGCACTTGGCCCGGGCATCGATATGGAGATAGCGATAGAGGCGCTGCGGCGCATGGGGCTTAAGGCGGATATCCGGATGTATCCCTTCGCGCGGGTGCTCGCCGCGCTCAAGAGCGGCGAGGCACAGCTTACCACCACGCTCAGCTTCAATGCGGAGCGGGACGCCTACCTGAGATGGAGCGCTCCGTACCGCACCGGATCGGGCTACCTGATCTTTACCCTCCGCTCAGGCGGATTCGAGCCGTCCGCGCTGGAGGATCTCCACGGCAAAAGCGTGGGCGTGGTACGCGGCTTCGTCTATCCGCCGGCCTTCAGCGGGAACCCTTCCATAGCCAAGGCGGAAGCGCCCGACTCGGAAGACCTCATCAAGATGGTCTTCGCCGGGCGCTTCGACGCCATTATTGTCAACGGCATCGTGGGCAGTTACGACCTTAAAGCCTCCGGCAGGATGTCGGAAGCCTATCAGGCGCCTTTCGTGCTGCAGAGCCAGGACAACCGGGCTACCGTCATGGGCTTCTCCAAGCAGGCGGTAAGCGCCGATACCGTCGAGCGCTTCAACCGCGAG
>JBGSKZ010000296.1:0-2373 GCA_041741035.1 Treponematales bacterium | reverse complement strand
CCGCGCCCCGCTTGCCCCGCTTGCCCCGCTCGCCCCGCGCTTGCGCGAGCGGAGTTCCTGGTATACGATGGCTGCCATGAATGACGACGACCCATACCCAAGTACCCGGGGCAGAGGAGGCCGCCCGTGAGTGCCTCCCTTATAGGCGTAATCGTATGCCTGGTCTTTTCAGCGCTCTTTTCCAGCGTAGAGACGGCGTTTACCTCTCTTACCGTATTCCAGATCGAGTCGCTCAAGAAGCGAGGCCGCGGAGGCGCCACCGTCGAGCGCTTGGCTAAGAAACCCGACGAGCTTATCGCCACCATCCTTATCGGCAACAATATCGTCAACATCCTTGCATCGGTACTGGCTACCCAATGGGCCCTCGCGCGCTGGGGCGACGTGGCCTTGGGCTTCGTTACCGGCGGCCTCACCTTCCTCGTACTCATATTCGGCGAAGTCACCCCCAAGCGCCTGGCGATAGCCCACAACGAGTTCGTGGCCTCGGCCCTCGCGCCGCTGCTCCTCGTCTGCACCTATCTCTTCAAGCCGCTCGTGCTCATCGTGAATTTCATAAGCTCCCTCGTCACTCATCTCTTCGGCAAGCCCACAAAAGAAGAGCTGTCCATGGAAACCATGGTGCAGATGCTCTCCATAGCCGAGCACATGGGAGTCATCGATTACGCCAAAGGCGCCATGGTCAAGAACGTATTCCGCCTCGGCGCAACCACGGTACAGGCCGTCATGACGCACCGCATAGACGTATTCAGCCTCGATAAGCGCACCACGGCCGAGGATGCCTGCAAGCTGGCCATGGAGCCCGGCGTATCGCGCATACCGGTGTACGATGGCGACAACGAGAACATCATAGGCCTCGTCACCGCGCGCCTAGCCATAAACGAGGTGCTTGAGGGCAGGGGCGGGCGTTTGCTGGCCGACATCATGTCGGCCCCGCTCTATATCATGCCCACTAAGCCCCTGAGCGAACTCTTCAGCCTATTCAAGAAAAAACGCGAAACCTTCGCGGTGGTCATAGACGAGTACGGCGGCCTCGCCGGCGTCGTTACGATGCGCGATATCGTGGAAGAGATCGTGGGCGCCATATACGACGAGGACGACGACGAGTCGCGGGAGCGCGTACATAAGCGCAGCGACGGCTCCTTTACCGTGGCCGGCGACACGCCTCTGTCGGTATTGGCCGAGTTTACCGCCGCCGACGTGTCGAGCCTGCCCTACGTGCAGACCGTAGGGGGCTACATAGCCTGGGCCTTGGACCGCATACCGGTGCCCGGCGACTACGTGGATACAGACATAGGCCAATTTACCGTGCTCAGTACCGAGGCCAGGCGGGTGGACGAGACTATATACCGCCCGCGCCGGCACGAGTAGCGGGCTTGGGGAAGCTGCAGGATGGACGCATGACCGCGGGCGACAGCGTAGAAATGAGCATAGAGCGCCTGGCCGCCGGGGGCGACGGGCTAGGCTTCATAGACGGCATAGCCTGCTTCGTGGCCGGGGCCGCGCCGGGAGACCGCCTGCTCGCGCGCATACGGGAAATCCGCAAGGATTACTGCAAAGCCGATATAGCGCGCGTCCTTGAGCCCGCGCCTTCGCGCGCGGAACCGCCCTGCCCTTATTATGGAAGCTGCGGCGGCTGCTCGCTCATGCACATGGATTACGCTGCCCAGCTTGCCGCCAAACGCCGCATCGCGGCGGAGGCCTTCCGCAGGATAGGGGCCTTGCCCGACGCGGAAGAGCCGGCCATACGGCCCTCGGCGCCCCTAGGCTACCGCAACCGCGCCCAATTCCATTTTTCCCCGGGCGGCGAACTCGGCTACGCGCGGCGCTCGTCCAACGATATCCTTCCCATAAGCTCCTGCCCCATACTCGCCGAGCCCCTGGGTTCCTGGCTCGCCGATAACGCCGGGACGAAAGCGTTCAGGCTGCTCGGCAAGGCCTTGAAAGGCGCGCCGCGCTTCGTGGCCTTCGCGCCGGGCGGGAGCGACGGGAATACCTACCTGCAGGGCCGAGACGGCGAACTCAGCCTGGAACTAGCCGGTAAGCGCTTCGGCTTTCACGTGGAGGGCTTCTTCCAGAGCAACCTATCCTTGCTTCCCGCCCTCATAGACGAGGCCTGCCGTGATGTCCAAGGCGCGCGCGCCGCAGACCTCTATTGCGGGGTGGGCATCTTCGGCGCCTTCCTCAAGGAGCGTTTCGACAGCCTCGTGTGCGTGGAACAGGACGCCCGCGCCTTAGGCTATGCCTGCAGGAACGTGGGCAAAGGCGCCGACTACGCGGCCCTGTCCCTGGAGTCCTGGACCGCCGGCGCCCAGGCTCGCGCCCCCTTCGATTACGCCCTCGTCGACCCGCCCCGCACGGGGCTGGCCCCGGCCG
>JBGSKZ010000295.1:0-7180 GCA_041741035.1 Treponematales bacterium | reverse complement strand
CCTCGCGGCCCTCGATATCATGGATATGGCGAAGCGGGCCTCCGATTACGACGGCTTGGCCGTAGGCGTAGGCATAGCCACGGGCATGGTCATCCAGGGCATGGTGGGCTCCAGCCTCAGGGCGGACTTCACCGTCATAGGCGATCCGGTAAATATCGCCGCCCGGCTCTGTTCCGTGGCCAAGGCCGGGCAAACCGTCATCTGCGATTGCAGCTATGACGCCTTGCCCGATAAAAAGCGCTTCGCGTTCAAAGGGCCCTTCAAGGCCACGCTCAAGGGCAAGGCGGAAGCCCAGCGCGTGTTTCTCCTGGTGCCCCGCGAAGACAAGACAGGAGCCTCGATATGAGCCGTGTGCACGTATCCTCGCGCGTCGGCGTTATGAGCTTGGCTCTGGCCATAGTCCTAGTCATAGTCCTAAGCAGCGCCTCCTCCTGCGCCCGGGAAGAGCAGGCTCGCGCTCTCTTGCCCGAAGGGTATGGCGCTTGGAGGCGCACTACCGCGATTGAGCTGAATTATACCATTCCCGGCCATGAGGCGAGCGCCCGCGCCATCTTCATGAATCCTGAAGGCTTTCTCTTCCAGAAGGAGGGCGAGAGCGCGGAATTCCCCGCAGGCGCTATCATAATAAAAGAAATACGTCCGCTTGGCACGGTAACGGCGGATATCCCCGCACCTATGCTTACGGCCATGGTCAAAGCGCCCGAGGATGAGCGCGCCCGGGGCGGCTGGCTCTGGGTGGTGAAAGATACCGCTTCGGGAATGGAGACGGTATTCACGAGCGATTTTTGTTACCGCTGCCACACGAACGCCAATGAGGCCCACCCCTATGCCGACCGCAATCCCTCCGGCGCTTTCCGCGATTTCGTCTTCTTCGTGCCCGGCCTCGATACGCCAGCAGTAGCGCCGGAGGACCTTTCCGCGACGGGCGAGGCGCTTGAAGCCGCCGTACAGCCTTCCGGCGACGGCTACTAAGCCGGGCGGCGCATTTGAGGCACCGCTAAGGCTTCCAAGCTTAGCCGGCGCTTCCAAAGGTCTAGCTGCGAGCCGGCATTGGATTTGACAAAACCGGCATTTCCCCTTGATACTGAGCCAGGGGTAAGCAATGAAGCTCCTGGTATTCGTCCTAAACAAGGAAGAGTTCCTCGAAGAAGTGCTGGAAGCCTACGTGGAGGCCGGCGTGGCCGGCGCAACCATCGTCGATTCCGAAGGCATGGGGCGCTTCCTCGCGTACGAGGTGCCTATTTTCGCCGGCTTCAAAGAATTCATGAAGGGCAATAAGCCCTACAATAAAACCATACTGTCCGTTATCCGCAACGAGGCGGTGATCGAGAAACTAAAGATACTGGTCGATGAAGTGGTCGGAGGCCTCGATAACCCGGGTACCGGCATCATGTTCACCGTGCCAGTGGATTGGTCCACCGGGATCGTGCGCGAGGAAGAGGAGGTATAGGGGTGGCAAGTCTGCGGGAATATCTTGATCCTGCCTGCGTAGCCGTCGATGTGCAAGCCGACGATAAGGAAAGCGCTATTCGGGCCTTGGTGCGCATAGCCGAAAGCGCGCGCGCCGTAAAGGATCCGGAACTGCTCATACGCGATATATTGGAGCGTGAGCGCCTCGCCCCTACGGGGCTGGGCGAGTCCTGCGCCGTGCCCCATGCCCATTCCGACGGCATAGCCGATACGCGCCTGGTCTTTGCGCGCCTGGCGCGGGCGGTGGATTTCGGCGCTCCCGACGATAAGGACGCCCGGCTCGTCGTGCTTATGGCCGGCCCGAAGGATTCCGCCGGGCTGCATCTTAAGCTCTTATCCAAGCTGGCGCGTATCCTGCACGATGAAAATTTCCGGGCATCGGCGTTGGCCGCTCCGGATGCCGCCGGGCTTGCCCGGTTAATTTTGGACAGGGATAGCTAAAGGTGAGGACCGCGAACGCATGGCGGCTCATGCGCTTCGGCATAAGCTTCGGGGCGCTCTACGCGCTATGGATAGTCTTTACGGCGAGCGTCGACGCGTTTTCATTGCTGACCGGCGCTTTCGGATCCCTCGCAATAGCCGCCCTTACCCATGAGGTTTTTATCGCGCGGCACGAAGCTTCATTGCGCGCTTTCCTCCCGCGGCCGCTGCTCCTGCTGGGCTTCCTGGCTTTCCTGGTGTACAGCATGTACCTATCCAGCGCCCAGATGCTTGCCGCCCTCGTTCGCGGCAAGGCGAATCCCCGCGTGGTGCATTTCCGCACCCACCTTAAGACCGACCTCGCGCGCATGGTGCTGGCTAATTCTATTACCTTCACGCCGGGCACCATCACCCTCGACCTCAATGACGACCATCTTACGGTTCATTGGTTCCTAGCCACCACGAGGCATTCCCGCGCGGCCGGCGATATCGTCAAGGGCAGGTTCGAGGAGAAGCTGAGGAGGGTGTGGTCATGAGGGCGTTCATGCTCGACGCCATGCAATGGTTCCTGCTCGCCTGCGCCATAGGCGCCCTCCTACGCATACTATTGGGTCCGAGCGCGGCGGACAGGCTGGTAGCGCTTAACGTTCTCTCGGCCATCGTGCTGGCTTTTTTGGTCCTGCGCGGCGTGCGACAGGAGCGCGCCATCTATCTTGACGTGGCCTTGGTATACGATATCTTCGGCTTTCTGGGGCTCTTGGCCATAGCGCGCTTCCTAAAGGAAAAAGCCATGGTCGACGGAGAGGAGGAATGATGGGGACCGTCGGGGAAATCATCGCTTTCGTCGCCTTCAGCGCGGCCGTCGTCTTCGGTATCGCCGGCATAGCGGGGCTTTATCGTTTCCCCGATCCGTACGCCCGCCTGCAGGCTTCGTCGCTCTGCGGCACGACCGCGGTTTTTTCCATATTTATCGCTTGCCTCGCCCTGGCATCATCGCTGGCCATCGCCGCGCGCCTGGTAGTGATTATACTGTTTTTCCTTATATCCAGTCCCACGGGCGGGCATATCGTGGCGAAATTCGCCTGGAATTCGGGTATAGACCCCTGGCGCCCCGAGAAGGCTGAGCGGCCTCCTCGCCGCTGGCGGAAGCGGCGATGATAGAAGCCCTTCTCGTCTGTATATTGGCGCTCTGCCTTTATGCGGTGGAATCGAGGGACCTGCTCTTCGGCACCATAGCGTTATCCGCGATAAGCCTGCTCTCCGCCCTGCTTTTTTACCTGCTCAATGCGCCGGACGTAGCCATAACCGAAGCGGCGGTAGGCGCCGGCGTGTCGACGGTAGTCTACGTTTGGGCTATCAAGGCCACCGGGCGCAAGGACCTGTCGTGAGCGCGCGGAGGGATAAGGCCCCCCTGGCGGCTGCCCTAATCTCGATAGGCTTGTCGGCGGCACTGCTCTGGCCGCTTCTCGCCCTAGATAGCCCCTGGCCGCGCGAGCTGACGGACTACCTTGAGCTACGCGGACTGGAAGAATCCGGCGCCCGAAACCTTGTCAGCGCCATATACCTGGGCTATAGGGCCTATGATACCCTCGGCGAGACCATCGTGCTGCTCGTGGCCGTAAGCGGCGCTATCGGCATGATAGCTTCCGCCGGCACGACCCTGGCCCGAGCCTATTCCTATCCGGTAAAAAGCGGCGTTGGAGCCGACGGGGAAGGAGTGAAGCCGGGCGGGAGAAAAACGCGCAAGAACCGAACCGAGCTTATAGAAGTCGTAGCGGGCAAGCTCGGCCCCGTAGTATTGCTCTTTGGTTTTTATGTCATGCTTTTCGGCCATGTATCGCCGGGCGGCGGCTTCCAGGGCGGCGTGGTCGTCGCTTCCGGTATCGTGTTTTTAGCCTTAGGCAGCGAGGGCGGACCCGGCGGAGGCCTCTCCAGCGCCTCCACGCTCGCGAAGTTGGAGGCAAGCGGCTTTGCCGCCCTTATACTCGGCGGCTTCCTAGGGCTAGTTAGCGGCGCCGGCTTCTTCGCCCCTCCCTTCGGGGGGAGTTCGCCGCTGGGATTCATCGTCGCGCTCAATACGGTCATAGGGCTCAAAGTCGGCGCCGGGATAGGCTTTCTCTGCGTGGCTATGCTCGGGGAGGCCGATCATGTTCGATAGGGCGCTCGTCGGCCTTATTTTCCTGGTAGGGCTGTGGGGCCTCATAAGAAAAAAGAACCTAGTGAAGAAGGTATTCGGCCTTTCCATATTAAACGCCGCCGTAGTGATCCTGTTTATCATGGAGGGAGGAAAGTCCGGCGTTTCCGCGCCCATACTCGAACGCGGCGTCCGCGATATCGTCGATCCCGTTCCTCAGGCGCTTATGCTCACCGCTATCGTAATCGGCGTGTGCGTGACGGCGCTGGCCCTGGCCATGGCCTACCGGCTCTATAAAGCCACGGGAAGCCTCGATATAGACGAAGTAAGGGAGCGGCTTGATGAACGGCATAGTTGACGCGATCATGAGGCCGGACGATTGGGCCATCATGCCCGTAGCCCTTCCCCTGCTTGGGGCGGCACTGTCGCTCTTGGCTAAGGCTTTCCTTAAAAAAGGCGCCTGGGCAAAGCTGTTCGAATATCTCGGGGCCTTCGTCGGCCTGGCCCTGCCCTGGCTTGCCCTCGCCGCCCTCGCGCCGCTCGTCCTGCGGGGCCAGAGCGTACAGACGGTACTGGGAGCCTGGTCGCCGCTCGTAGGCATCGGCTTTCGCTTCGACGGCCTTACCTGGCTGGTCGATATGCTCGGCTTGTCGGTAGCAGGCATGGCCTGGCTCTATTCCGCAGGCGCGGGGCCAAAGGGGCCGGCCTTTACCACTATATATCTTATTCAGGCTTCTGCCCTCGCCGCGACCGCGGCGACTACTGACCTGTTCAATCTCTTTGTATGCCTGGAAGTGCTCGGCATGGCATCCTACGTCCTGGTTACGAGCTCGGAAAAACCCGGCGCCTTCCTGGCGGCTTTCTCCTACCTCATGGTGAGCGCCGCCGCCATGGTTTTTTTCCTCGTGGGCGTATACGGCCTCTATCGGCTTTCTGGTTCCCTCTCCTATGAACGGATAGCGGCCGCCTTGGCGGCCTTGCCCGATGGCGGGGGCTATACCGCCCTCGTATCGCTGGCGTGCATAAGCGCCGCGGTGGCGCTGCGGGTGGCTGTCATGCCCTTGTACGGCTGGCTGCCCGACGCGCACGCGCTGGCTCCCCACGCGGTATCAGCGGTGCTTTCAGGCGTGTTGATAAAAACCCCGCTCTTCGCGCTGACGCGCTTTTTGCTGGCCGTCCCGGGCGGCGGCTCGGCCGGCGAGCTGTTCGGCTACGCCGGCGCGATAACGGCCCTTGGCGGGGTGCTCATCGCGCTCTCGCAAAAGGACGCCAAGCGCCTGCTCGCATACCATTCCATAAGCCAGATCGGCTACGTCGTAAGCGCCTGGGGGGCGGGCGTCGCCGCCCTTTCCAGGGGCGACGCCGCGGGTTATGCGCTCTTAAGCGCGGCCTTCATGCACGCCTTTTTTCACGCGCTCTTCAAGGGCTTGCTTTTCCTGACCGTGGGTACCGCCACCGACGCCGCCGGCGAGCGAGATGTGTACGCCCTGCGCGGAGCCGGGGCTTTCCTGAAGAAGTCCGGCGAGCGCTTTCCGTTCACGCTGCTGGCGTTTGCCGTAGGGGCCCTTTCCATAAGCGCCGTGCCTCCGTTTAACGGCTTCGCGAGCAAAGCCGCGCTCTCGTATGCATTGAAAGGGCGCTGGGAGTATTACTTCCTTACCCTGGCCGGCATAGGCACCATGGCCTCGTTTATAAAGCTTGCCAGGATATTCGCGAAGCCGGAACGGGACGGGATCAAGCCCTTGCCCCTGGAGGCAGCCGCGCTGAACTCTCCGGGGACCCCGGGCGAGGCCGAGATAGAAACTCCGGGCATATCCATGGCTTTTCCCGCCTTCACGGCCAAGCCCGCGGTACTGATAGCGCAAGCCGTCCTTGCCCTTGCCTGCGTGGGGAGCGGACTGGCCGGTTCCTGGTTCTACCGCTTTGTAGCGCGCCTTCTTTCGGGCGGGCGCTACCCAATGGAATCTTTGCGTCTTTATGATTTCGATGCCTTCGTTAAGACTGGCGGCATCGCGCTGGCGGGCTATGCGCTGTACAGGCTGGCTCTCACCGGAATCGGCAAGCGCGTAGCGGCGCGCATACGGCAACGGCCCCGGGCCTTCCACGGGCTCTTCGCGGCCTTTTCCCTCGGCTTAGGCGGCCTTACCCTCTGGATCGTATTTTTCAGCTTTCAACCTCTAGTCCCTTGACATGTCGAGCTCCTTTCGGATATATAATTGCCCATCGCGTGCGGCGATGGTGGAATTGGTAGACACGCTAGCTTGAGGTGCTAGTGCCGCAAGGCATGGAGGTTCAAGTCCTCTTCGCCGCAACACTGCAAGTCCTTGTTTTACAAGGATTTACTTAAAAGCCCGTTCCGAAATGGAGCGGGCTTTTTATTTTGCGGGAGTCGATGTTGACCAAATGTTGACCACTTCCCACAAGCGTCCCGAATTGCCCTGAAAACGCCTCAATACTCAGAAAAGAGGCGAAAACGAGCATAGTTTAAGGTGGCGAGCATGATGAACTGTAAAAGGTCGTCATCTCTGCCTAAAAACTATGACAAAGAGGGGAGAACGGACATGGCAAAGTACAAAGCACCATTTCGATTGGTGAAACCGGAAAAAAAGGGTGGCATTTACTACTATCGGTTGGGAAATGACCCCAAAAGAACAAGACACTCGACTGGATGTCGGACAGAGAAGGATGCTCAGGCATACTGCCTAAAGATCACTGCGGTCGATGAGAACGGTGTCAAGGAAGTATTGTTCAGCGATTTCAGTGCTAATATGTTCATCGAAGGGAAATGTCCCTTTCTTGCGAATAAGGTCAGCGATGGAAAACCCGTCACTGCAAAACTTACCGCCGACTATCGAGCATATATTGAGAACTACATCCTTCCATATTTCAAGGAGATGATCCTTTCGTCCATTACCCCTGCTGAGGTTAGACGTTGGCGGAATTCGATCATGGACGGCTCCTTTAAGCCAAAATCATTGAGAGCATCTCCTCCTGCACATGAAACTATGAATAAAGTTCGTCGGGTATTTGAAATTGTCATGAATGAGGCGGAAGATGAAGGATTGATAAAAGTGAATCCAGTGTCCAAAGTGAGTCCACTTTCGAAGCAGGTTTACAAAAAGAGGGACGCTCTAACCAAAGAAGAGGTTGATCTTC
>JBGSKZ010000294.1:0-4800 GCA_041741035.1 Treponematales bacterium | reverse complement strand
GCGCGCGCCGCGCTCCTTGCCAAGCGGCCCGAGCTTATCCAAAAGCTGACCGCGGTGTTCGCGCCTGCCGGCCCCGAACGCGTGGAGGCCGATCCGGACTACCGGATATACTCGGGCGGCTTTTTCCGCGACGAGGACAAGGACGCCATGGACGGCTTGCATGAGCTGATAGCCACGCTCGGCCCCGCGCGCGCCAGGCCGCAGGCTTACGCCCTGCCCTTCGTCGACGAGCGCCTGCCCCAGCTTACCCGCAGGCTCTTCGCCAGGAATTGGCCAGAAACGCTTTCGGCCGCCGAGAAGGCGCGCTGGCGCTCCTTCTGCGCAGGCAGGCTCCTATGCCCGCGCATAGAAGGCGCCGTCGACCTCGCGGGCTTCGACAAGACTGTGCAAAGCCTGCTTTCGAGCATGGACACCCCGCCTGCGGACAAGGCCATACTGCTTGAGCTTATCGAGCACAGGCGCTTCCTGGACAGCGAAGTGCTGCGCTATGAAGAGCCCGAGCCCGGCGCCAAGGCGGGCGGAACGCCCAGGCCGACGAACGGCCCGACGAGGCCTAAGCCGTGAACGCGCTCCGGGGAGACCGCCGCTTTTACCTTGACCTGGCGCGCATAGCCATACCCATAGCCCTGCAAAACCTCATAGCCAGCGGCGTGAACATGCTGGACACCATCATGGTGGGAAGGCTGGGCGCGGCGGAGCTTGCCGCGGTGGGCCTGGGCAACCAGATATGGTTCCTGCTCATCCTGCTCATCTTCGGCATATCAACCGGAGCCGGCGTATTCACCTCGCAGTACTGGGGCAAGCACGATCTCGCGGGCGTGCGCCGCACGACGGGACTAGCCCTCTGCCTGGGCCTCGCGGCATCGCTGGCGTTCATGGCCGCCGCCATGCTTTTCCCCCGCGCCATACTGGGCCTGTATACGCGCGACCCCGAGGTGCTCGAGCTGGGGGCGCGCTACCTGCGCCTCGTAGCGCCGAGCTATCCCCTGGCGGCCGGCGCCTTCGTGTTCTCCATAGCGCTGCGCGGAGTCGAGCGCGTTCGCCTGCCCCTCGTGGCCACGCTCATATCGCTCTCTATCAACGCCGTCCTCAACTACCTCCTTATCTTCGGCGCCTTCGGCTTTCCGCGCATGGGCGTGGCCGGCGCGGCCGTGGCCACCCTTATATCGCGCGCCATAGAGGCGGGCATAACCGTCCTAGGCGCTTACGCCCTCAAGGCCCCGGTAGCGGGCAGCCTGAGGGAGCTCCTATCCTGGGGCGGCGGCTTCAGCGCTAAGTTCCTGCGCATAGCCTCGCCGGTTATCCTCAACGAAGTGGCCTGGTCGCTGGGCATAACGAGCTATAATGCCATCTTCGCCCGCATGAGCACCGACGCCATAGCGGCGTTCAACGTGTGCTCCACGGTAAGCCAGCTGGCCATGGTGTTCTTCCTAGGCAGCGCCAACGCGGCCGCGGTCATGATAGGCAAACGGATAGGCGAAGGCGATCGGGACAAGGCTTTTTCCTGGGCCAAGCGCTTCGCCATACTATCGCCCGCCTTGGGCCTCGTCATGGGCCTGGCCCTGGTGCCGTCGGCCCTGCTCCTGCCCCTGCTGTTTTCTCTTGAGCCGGAGCCCCTGCGGCAGGCGGGCCTCATGGTCGTGGCCCTCGCGGCCATCTTTCCCTTCAAGGTCTTTAACCTGCACCTCATCGTAGGCATATGCCGCTCGGGCGGCGATACGCGCTTCGGGGCGTTCTTCGATATCTTCGGCGTATGGGGCCTAGGCGTGCCCTTGGCCCTGCTGGGAGCCTTCGCGCTCAAGCTGGAACCGTACCTGGTATTCGTGCTCCTCAACATGGAAGAAGTGGTAAAAAGCGTTTTAGGCGTGTGGCGCCTACGCTCGAGGCGCTGGCTTAACGACGTTACGGCGGCATGAGGCAGGGCCGAGTTCGCTTGCGCACTCGGCCGAGCTGGGCTACAGTAAACCCTTAAGCAAAGCGCCCAAGGAACGGCAATGAGCTATGATCTAGGTAAAAATGATTTTATATCCGTACTCTGGGAGAATTCCCCCGACCCCTTCTGGTTGTGCGAACCGGTAGAAGGCGGCGATTTCCGCCTCCTGGCCATGAACCCCAGCCAACGGCTGGCCCTTCCTAACGCCCGGGAAGGAGATCTCTTCTCGTCCATCTTCGGCGCCACCTTCGGCGAAGCCACGGCCGGATACAGGGCGTGCCTGCGGGACAAGAGCGTGCAGCTATTCGACCAGCACAGCGTCGTGGACGGCAAGCGTCGCGTATTCCGGGTAGTCATCATGCCCGCCATGGGCCCGGACGGGCATATACGCCATATTTGGGGCACGGCCAAGGATTTAAGCGACGTCATAGACGCGCGGGAGAAGGCCGAGGCTGCGGCCGCTGAGCTCGAGGAACTCATACGCGAGCGCACCAGGGCCCTCGAAGCCGCCAATGCCGAGCTCAGGCTCATCAACGAAGAGCTCATGCTGGCCAATGAACGCTACCAGGAACTGGCGCTCAAGGATCCCCTTACCTCCCTCTCGAACCGCCGCGCCTTCAACGAGGCAGGCCTGCGGGAATTCCAGCGTTCCCGCCGCTACGGCCGAAGCCTCTCCCTCGTGGCCTTCGACCTTGATAACCTGAAGCGCATAAACGACGAGTACGGCCACCCCCTGGGCGACGAGGCCATACGCAGGGTGGGCGCCATACTGGCGCAGGCGGGGCGCAGCGCGGACCTGGCTGCCCGCTTGGGCGGCGACGAGTTCGCCATCATACTGCCGGAAACCGAGCTCTCCGAGGCCAGCGCCCTCGCCACGCGCTGCATAGCGGCCCTGGCCGCCGAGGAATTGCACTATGACGAGGGCCTCGCCATCAGGCTCGGCATGAGCGCGGGCGCGGCGGGCCTCCTGCCTGAGGACCGCTCCTTCGACGAACTCTACGCGCGGGCGGACCGCGCGCTCTACCACGCTAAAAATTCAGGCAAGGGTAAGGTAGATATAGAGTCCTGATCCTTAGTACATTATTCGGGTACTCAAAACACGCAATCCGGAGGAACTATCATGGAATATAGACGGCTCGGCTCCGCGGGCATTCAGCTCAGCGCCCTCTCCTTAGGCTCCTGGGTTACTTACGGCAAGCAAGTGGATATAGACGCCGCGGCCGCCAGCATGAAGGCCGCCTACGACCTTGGCGTGAACTTCTTCGACAACGCGGAATCCTACGCGGGCGGCCAATCGGAGCAGATCATGGGCGCGGCGCTCAAGATGCTGGCTTGGCGCCGCGGCTCGTACATCGTTTCAACCAAGTTCTATTGGGGCCTTGCCGATGGGCCGAACGAGAAGAACACGCTCAACCGTAAGCGGCTCATGGACGCCATGGACGGCTCCATACGGCGCTTCGGGCTCGACTATATCGATCTGGTGTACTGCCACCGCCCCGATCCCAATACGCCCATGGAAGAGGTCGTGCGCGCCATGAGCGACATCGTGGCCTCGGGCAGGGCTATGTACTGGGGCACCAGCGAATGGTCGGCCGACCAGCTCATGGAAGCCTGGCGCATAGCGGATAAACGCAATCTGTACTTCCCGCAGATGGAGCAGCCCCAGTACAACCTCTTTACCCGGGACAAGGTGGAGAGCGAATTCTCGCGCCTCTATGACGGTATAGGCTTAGGCCTCACCACCTGGAGCCCCCTGGCGAGCGGCGTGCTCACGGGGAAATATTCGGGCGGCGTGCCGCAGGACTCCCGCCTGGCCCTGCCCGGCTACGAATGGCTCAGGGAGAGCGCGGCCACGCCGGAGCGCATAGCCGCCGCGGACAGGCTCGCGCCCATAGCCTCTGATCTTGGGGCCAGTCCCGCCCAGCTCGCCATAGCCTGGTGCGCCAAGAATCCCCGCGTATCCACGGTCATAACCGGCGCTTCCCGCCCCGCTCAGGTCGCGGAGAACATGAAGGCGCTCGAACTGCTGCCCAAGCTCGACTCAGGCGTGATGAAGGCCATCGAGGAGGCCATTGGTGGCGTCCGATAAGCCTTTCGGCGACGCGGCCATAGAATTCCCGGTGCGCTTCGATCTGCGTATTATCTACCTACTGGCCTCGGGAGCTACGCTGGAGGAGGACGCCATGCGCATACTCCTGGCAAACCGCGCCCAGCCTTCGCGGCCCGTAGCCCTGCCCGCCCCAGGCGTTAAATATGGCAGGCTGTCCATACCCGTCGTCTTCGGCGACAAGGAAAGCATGCACGCGGCCTACGCGGCGCTGGGCGCCCTGCCCTGCGTAAAGGCGGTCATGTGAGGCCCCCGCGCATAGAGTTCCTTTTTGAGGGCGACGGGCTCATCGTCATAGATAAGCCGGCGGGCCTGCCGTCCATAGCCCCGGAGAACGGCCGCGCGGCCAACGCGCAGAGCCTCGTCACCCAGCGCATACGCGCTCGCAATCCCAAGGGCAGGGCGGCCGTGGTGCACCGCCTGGACAGGGACACTTCCGGCGTGATGGTATTCGCGGCCGACGCCCGCGCCAAGGCAGAGCTCATGGCCTCGTGGAACGAGCTCGTGCTCTGCAGGCGCTACGTGGCCCTGGTGGAAGGCGGCCTGCCCGACGATGAAGGGTTCATGGACGATTGGCTCATCGAGCGCAGCATAGGCCGGGTAAGCGTGGGCAGGCAGGGCGAAAAATGCGCGCAGGGGCCCGCCCACCGCGCCCTGAGCCGTTATCGCGTGCTCAAGCGCGGCACGCTGTTCAGCCTAGTGGAGCTTGAGCTCGATACCGGGCGCAAGCACCAGATACGGGCCCAGCTCGCCTCGCGCG
>JBGSKZ010000293.1:0-2860 GCA_041741035.1 Treponematales bacterium | reverse complement strand
TAACCTTTACGCCACCAAAGCCTTCAAAGGCACCAGCCCGGCCTTCGTGTTACAGGATGGCGGTAATTATTTCGCGGGGATAGGTGAGCTATACACGAGGGCTGAAGGTTCTACCAGCTGGACCAAGGTTAACCCCACCTTGCCCGGAACCGGACCCTTCTTCGCTACGAGCGGGGCGGTGGTGGGAAATGATATCTTCGTCACGTTCGTCGATACCTCCACCGCAACCAAGCTCGGCGTGTATAAGAGCGCAGATGGGGCGACGTGGGCAGCTTTTAATGATACTTTTAACATTTCAGACCTAAGCCATATCATGGTGGGCGGTCCTGCATTTACACCTACTTTGTTTGCCGTTACCGCTGTCGTAACAGAAACAGCTGAAGTTAAGAGCACCAAACATAACGTTTATTATTCCGATGGTTCTGACCCTGTTACCTTTACTCTTACAAGCATGACCAATATTGTTGGCAAGCCTAATTCGGTTGCCTATGATGGCGCGTATTGGATTACGGCAAATAAAGAGGTATACACAGGGACAGCCTCGGTGCTGGCACCTGCTGTCGGCGCACCAACGACTATTCCCTTTGGCGGTGTCGTCGCCACTGGCACTGATGTATTCTTCGCCGGCCGCGACGGTAAGCTCTACGACAGTTCCGACTGGAGTTCCAGCCCCATCTTCAAAAGCCCCCGCGAATTGACTTACTCCTTCGGCATACCCGCGTATGTGGCCGCAGGTGGCGAACAAATCCTGCTCGTACCGGGAGAGAACTACCCTACGGCGGGCAACACCAATCCCGCCCAGGGCGGCTACCTGGAATTCGACGCGTCAAGCTTCGACGCCGTGCTTGCCCAGCCGAGCGATTATGGTCTGGCAGCCGACATAAACAATTACTTCATTACCCTGGACGCCAAGTCGGTAAAACAGATTGTTTCGTTCGATGAGGGCGGCGGTGAATACCGCCTCT
The DNA here is from genome assembly GCA_041741035.1 of Treponematales bacterium. GTDB lineage: Bacteria > Spirochaetota > Spirochaetia > Treponematales > UBA12059 > UBA5200. The sequence continues at coordinate 1,895 of JBGSKZ010000293.1, read as the reverse complement.
TCGCGCTTACGAACGGAGACGGGCTCTGGTCCAACCAGTTTAACGGAACAACCTGGTCCGGCTGGCGCAGGGAATAGCGCTACAAGGCATGAGCGACGAGCTCTTTTCCGCCGCCCCCCGGGGCGGCGCTTTAAATTCCGGAGACTCAGGGGTGCCGCTGGCGGACCGCATGCGCCCCCGGTCCATGGACGAGTTCATAGGCCAGGAGCACATCGTGGGCCCGGGGAGGCTCCTGCGCCGCGCCATACAGCGGGACAGGCTATCGTCCATCATATTGTCGGGGCCTCCGGGCACCGGCAAGACCACGCTGGCGCGCATCATAGCCAATACCACCAAGAGCCGCTTCTTGTCCATAAACGCCGTGCTCTCGGGCGTACAGGCCATACGCGACGCCATAGAGTCGGCCAAGCGCGAGCGCGACCTGTACGACCGCAAGACCATACTCTTCGTGGACGAGGTGCACCGCTGGAACAAGGCCCAGCAGGACGGGCTCTTGCCCTGGGTGGAGAACGGCACCATACTGCTCATTGGCGCCACCACGGAGAATCCCTTCTTCGAGGTGAACCGCGCCTTGGTAAGCCGCTCGCGGGTATTCCAGCTTAACGCCTTGGGCGACGAGGACCTGGCCAAGGCCGCCGCCATGGCCCTAGCCGATGAGGAACGCGGCTACGGCCGCTGGAAGATTACCTTTGAGGAAGGCGCCCTTGAGCACCTGGTACGGGTGTCCGATGGAGACGCTCGTTCCCTCCTAAACGCGCTCGAGCTGGCGGTGGAGACCAGCGCCGAGCCCTGGCCGCCGGCGGAAGGCGCGCCGGTGTTCGTAAGCATGGCGGCCGCAGAGCAGAGCATACAGCGCCGCGCCGTGCTCTACGACCGCGACGGAGACTACCATTACGACGCGGCCAGCGCCTTGATAAAAAGCCTCCGCGGCTCCGACCCGGACGCCGCCCTGTATTGGCTGTCCCGCATGGTATACGCCGGCGAGGAGCCTCGCTTCATTTTCAGGCGCCTCCTCATATCGGCGGCCGAAGACGTGGGCCTGGCCGATCCGGCCGCCATAGGCGTGGTGGAGTCCTGCGCGGCCGCGTACGAGCGCATAGGCCTGCCCGAGGGGCAGTTTCACCTGGCCCAGGCGGCGCTCTACCTTGCCACCGCCCCCAAATCGAATTCCAGCATGGGCTATTTCGACGCTCTCGCCGCCATAGAGAAGGAGCGGGCCGAGGTGCCCAATCACCTTAAGGACGCGAGCCGCGACGCCGACGGCTTCGGCCACGGGCAGGGCTACCAATACCCCCACGCCTATCGCGGTCACTGGACGGCCCAGCAATACCTTCCCGACGCCCTGCGCGGCGCCGTGTTCTACCGCCCCGGCGCTCAAGGCTACGAGGCGGGCATACGCGACGAGGTCCTGCGCCGCAGGGACGCCCAGCTCGCCGCCTATTTAGCAGGAGAAGACGGGCAGGAGGCCGGCGGCGGACGCGGCGAAAGCGCCTGGAACGCTCGCGTGAGCGCGGGAGCCGCCTTCGCGCTCGTGCGCGACGAGCTCATGGCCGCCTTGGACTTAAAGCGGCACGAAAACATACTCATACTCAACGGCGACGACGGCCTCCTTGCCCGCGAAGCCAGCCGCATATGCGCGGACGGCTCGCTTACCCTCCTCGTGCGCGAAGAGGCGGCCCTTGAGCGCCTCGGCTACGCCTATTCCGATACCGAGGAGCTTTTGAGGCCGGCCATGGCGCTCTGCCCTAGGGCTGGCGAGCTGGCGGCCTGCGCGCAGGCCGCGGCGGGCCACGAGGCTTTCGAGGCCATAGCCGCCACGAGGCTCCTCGAATACGCGGGAGCGGAGGCGGAAGCGCTGCTCTCCTCCCTGGCCGCGGCCTTCGGTTCTGCGCGCT
>JBGSKZ010000292.1:0-1164 GCA_041741035.1 Treponematales bacterium | reverse complement strand
GCGTCCGCGAAGTCGGCGTAGGCGCCGTCGAAGAGGAAGGCCCTGCCATGCTCGGCGCAGGCGCGGGCTATGGCGCGCAGCTCCGACAGGCTCGCGGCGGCGCCGCTGGGATTGGCGGGGCTGGCAAGGCATACGAGCCCGAGGGAGCTGCACTGGGCGATGGTCTCCAGGCTGGCGTAGAGGGGAAAATCGTCGCCGTCGTACCAGGGCAGGCTGAGGGTCTCGGCCCCCCGCGCCGCTCCGTATATGGAGTACATGGGAAAGGCGGGCTCGTACTCCAGGAGCTTGGCGCCGGGCGATAGCCGCGACGCGCATATGCGGGCTATGCCCTCGTCGCCGCCCGCGGTACACACGACGCGACTTGGATCGACGTCCCATAGGCGCCCGAGCCGTTCCTCAAGCTCGGCGAAGTTCGGGTAACGGCATAGCTCGGCCTCGGCGGCCGCTGCGAGAGCCTTCAGCGCGCCGGGCAGCATATGGCCTTCGTTGGCGTCCAGGAAGAGGTCTATGCGGGGATCCGCGGGCCGGGGGCGGTAGGCGCGGGCGGGGTCTATCCAGGCGGAGCGCAGGGCCTTCATACGCCCTCCCCTACGGCACGATCTGGCTGGGCGAGCTTACCACGATGTCGGTGCCTCCGCAGGCGCGTATCGACCGTATAAGCTCGGGCAGCAGCTTGCGCGGCGCGGCCACCTTCACCGCGAAGCCCGAATCGCCGCGCAGGGTGGACACGGTGGGCTGCTTCATGGCCGGCAGTATCTTTAGCAAGGCCTCCAGCCGCGCGGCGTCCACGTTTATCTCCAGCATGACCCGCTCGCGGGCGTGCAGCACGCTCTGGATGAGCACCGCAAGGTGCTCTATCTGGTCGCGGCGCGCCGGGTCCTCGAGCGCGGCCGGATTGGCGTAGAGCCGCGTGGTGCTGCGCATGAGCTCGGCCACGATGGTCAGGCCGTTCGCGCGCAGGGTGGAGCCCGTGGCGGTGTTATCCACGATACAGTCCGCGTCCTCGGGCGGGAATACTTCGGTGGCCCCGTAGGAGCGCACGAACGCCGCGTCCATGCCGCGCTCCTCTATCCAGCGGCGGCTTATGCGCTCGTACTCGCTGGCCACGATGATTTGCCGGTCCGGGAGGCGCCCGTCCCGCAGGAGGGCGTCCGGCGCCGCGGC
>JBGSKZ010000291.1:0-5015 GCA_041741035.1 Treponematales bacterium | reverse complement strand
CGCACGGCGCGGCCCGAGGGATCGGCAAGCTTGGCCCATTCGGCGTCCCAGCGCACGGCGGTGGGGGTGGAGCAGGCGATAGACGGCCCGTCGGGTATCAGGTCCACCGCGGAGGGGTTATTGAAATGTTCCTCGAAGATGGTCCTGAACCAATAGGCTTCCTTGGTCGGGGGGGTCTTGACCGGGAAGCGATGCCGCGCGTTCGCCATGGCGGAGTCTGATACTTCCTTTTCCGCGTGCGCCTTTATGGAATCGATCCAGGAGTAGCCTACGCCGTCGGAGAATTGCTCTTTCTGCCTCCAGAGGACCTCGTCGGGCACCCAGCCGTCGAAGGCTTGGCGTAGGATGTGCTTTTCCATGCGGCCCTCGTCCTTGCGTATCATCTTGTGGGCGGGGTCTATGCCCATGGCCACGTCCAGGAACTCGGGGTCCAGGAAGGGTACCCTCGCCTCGACGCCCCAGGCGCACATGGCCTTATTGGCGCGGGTGCAGTCGTAGAGGTGCAGGAGGGAGAGCTTTCTCACCAGTTCCTCGTGGAACTCCACCGGGTTCGGGGCCTTGTGGAAATAGAGGTAGCCGCCGAAGATCTCGTCGGCCCCCTCTCCGGAGAGCACCATCTTGATACCCATCGATTTGATTACCCGCGACATGAGATACATAGGCGTGCCCGCTCGTATGGTCGTCACGTCGAAGGTTTCCAGATGGTAGATGACGTCCGGTATGGCATCGAGCGCTTCCTGGATGGTGAATTCGATCTCGTGGTGCTGGCTGCCTATGCGCTCGGCTACCTTGCGGGCGTAGGCGGTGTCCGGCGCGCCGGGAAGCCCCACGGAGAAGGAATGCATGCGCGGCCACCAGGCCCGCTCGGTATCGCCGCTCTCCACGCGCTTCTCGGAGAATTTTGCCGCTATGGCGGCGATGATGGAGGAATCCACCCCGCCGGAGATGAGGAGGCCGTAAGGCACGTCGCACATGAGCTGGCGCTTAACCGCCGACACCAGGGCTTCGCGCAAGCGCGGCAGGTCGGCCTCTTCCGCGGGCGTCTTACCGGGGGCGGCCCAGGACGGCTCGTACCATTTCGTCAGCTTTCCTTCGGAGCCCTTAAAGTAGTGCCCCGGGGGAAAGACCTCTACCTTGGGGCATACGTCGACGAGCGCCTTCAATTCCGAGGCGACGAAGAGGTTGCCTTCGCCGTCCCTGCCCCAGTATAGCGGGTTAATGCCTATATGGTCGCGGGCGATGAAGTAGTCCCCGTCGCGCGGATCATAGATGACGAAGGCGAAGATGCCGTTTAAGAGCCTGACGAAATCCGGCCCCAGCTCATCGTAGAGATAGAGTATGGGTTCGCAATCGGAAGCGGTCTGGAAATCGTGGGGCTTTTTCAGTTTTTCAGCCCGCAGCTCCAGGTGGTTGTATATCTCCCCGTTTACCGAAAGCACGCGGCCTGTGCCCCTGTCCACCAGGGGCTGGGCGCCGTGCGTAACGTCCACTATGGCGAGCCGCTCGTGGCAGATAACCGCCCGCTCGTCGGAGTATACCCCGCTCCAATCCGGTCCGCGGTGCCTGATGCGCTTAACCCGGTTGATTGCGAGCTTCCGCAGCTCCACCGGCTTGCCCTTTATATCCAGGACCGTGAAAATTCCGCACATGACTATACCCCCGAAAGCTAAGCGTGTTGCCGGATTATCTAGTAAAACGGATGAGTAGGACAATACCTGTTACTGTTAAAAGATACAAAATAACGAAAAAAAGCGCCCCGCCAGGGCTTAGGCCAAAGGATCGCCCCGTGCATGGATAGCGTTTAAAAGCGCGACCCTGAACCATTCCTGAACTTCACTCGTTTCGCCCTCCGCCCAGTCTATGGTTCCTTCATCCGAAGCGACGCGCAGAACCCTACGGCGGCTAACGGGGTTCGTGACGATATCCGCTTCCTCGATGCCCGCGAGCCTAAGCGCCCGTTTCTGTATAGGAAAGCCCGCGATGGAATGGCATAGCTCGATGGCGTCCGCGGTCAGCGTAAGCCGCGAGCGGGTAAGGGCGAAAGCCAACATGAAGAGCGAAAAGAAGGCCAGTACGAGGGGCAGGGCATAACCCGCCTCGCCTGGGGCTTGAAGGGCGAAGATCGAGCTCCCCGCGAAGCCCGCGAAGGGTAGCCAGTAGATGGGGTGGCCTATGCTGGCGACGAAGGCTTCGGGCTGCCGGCTGATTTTGAAGCGCTTGGAAGGGCACGGCCCCGGGTCGCCGGAGCTGGGCGGGGAGTCGAGGGCTTGGCTTTCGCGTAGCGGCCGGTCCAGTTCATCCGGGAAGCGCAGGCTTAGCGTTCCGTCCGATCGAAGCGTGGCGAGGGGAAGCTCGAGCTTCCGGGCGAGGTCTTCGAAATGCCGGCGCTCTTCCCCGTCGTCGCGCAGCATGGCAAGCTCGCCTTGCTCCCGCACGAGCAGCACTAGGTCGCGGCGCCTTTCCGTCCGGTGGATGAGCTTAGCGTAGTACGCGACGCCGGACAGCTCGCCGTCCTGCTCCTGAATCACGGCCCGGGGGAGTATGCAGCCATAAGCCGCAAGCGCTTCGCTGAAGCCGCGACGGCCTAATATGCTCCGCCTGTCGAAGCTAACCCGATCTCCGCTTATGGTAAGGCGCGTCCATTTGAGCTTCTGATTGACGCCGCCCAGTATCATGCCTATGCCGATGGGGCCGAAGATGAGGCTGCCCGCTATGGCAGCTTCCCGATCCGCGGGATCGGGAAAGGCCGCGATGGCCACTGCGCAGAAGCAGAGTATGAAAATGCCGAATCCGGCCATGAACCACGCGCTGGCCGGCGGTTCGCGGTCTTCAAGCTCGATGAGGGCGACGCTTGGCCGGCGCGCGACCCCCGCGTCTTTAAGCATGCGCTGGAGGGTGCTACGGTCAGGCTGCGTGCGCGGCTTTCCGATTCCGAACATCGTATGCCTCCCTACCAGGATAGTATAGCGCCGAAGCCGATTTCGCGCTTCATTTTCGCTTATCGGGCGGCGCTTGCCGGGGAGCTTAGGCGCTCAGGTAGGGCGACAAGCTGCCTGCGCAGTTCTGCCGAAGGTACGAAACCGTGGTTCACCCGTCGCGCGTTTCCTTCCGCGTCGACGATGAACAGGGTAGGCAAGGAGAGGATACCGTAGCGCTGGGCCAACTCGGGCCGCTGGGTTACGTCGAATTCGAGGATTTGCACGGACCGGCCGAGCTCGCCCGATAGCTTGCGCAGCGCGGGTTTTTGGGCGTAGACGCAGCTGCGGCAGTCCGGCGAGCCGAAGGACAGGATGCCGGGCTTTCCGGGCACGAAGCCTTCAGGCAGCGCCGGTCTTTCTGTGCCCGCGGCCCGGGCTTTACGCAGGGTATTCCGGTTTACTATGCGCAAGGCAAGCGAGCCGGCGGCGATTAATGCAAGGGCTATGGCTAAGCGAAGGAAGCCGTCGTTAAGCATCGAGTGCCTCCTCCGCCGGGCGTTTGGCGGGTTTGAAGCCCGCCCGGCTTCCGCCAGAAGGGCTAGCCGTGAAGCCGGGCAGGCTCAGGCGGGCTAGCTGATAGTAGAGGAAGCATCCGGCGCAGAAGCCGGCGAAGGCGTTGAGGGCGGCGAGGAAGATGACCAGCCAGAGCAGGGACCAGCCTACGAATTGAGCCCCGGCTATGGCCAAGAGCGCTGCGCTCAGCAAAACGATGGCGCCGAAGCCCTGCGCGAAGCGGTGAGGCGCCGGGTTGTCTTCAACGGGGTCAGGCTTCATGAGTCCGAGCGGCTTAAGCGCTAGGCTATATACGAAGAGGAAGCCGGGCCTTCCGCGTATCGTGCCCAGGCCCATTATCGCCGCCGTCAGCAGGGCTATGTGCGGGATGCCGAGAATGAAGGAGGCCAGGGCCAGGGCAATGATGATGTATTGGTTGGCCTTTATGGCATTGTGGTCTATAAGGGCGCTTGCCTGTTCCATGCCTATGCTCCTTAAATAAAAGACTAATAAGGTCTAAATAATACAATAATACGATAATGCTTTAAATATGAGTTGTCAAGTAATCAATTGTGCCGAGGCCGGGGCATTGGCGCTTGCGCTTCGGCGATTCTCGCGTACAATCTACTCTGACCGCGCGTCGCTAAACCGCGAATTCGGGCGCTTTTCGCTTGAGCATTCATGATGGGAGGTATCGATGAAAGAAGTACTAGCCGCCATGGCCGCGTATAACGCCAAGGCTTTCGACGCGCTCCTGGATATCCTGGCCGCGCTCCCTGCGTCGTTGCGGTCCAAGGATACGGGCGCGTATTTCAAGAGCTTAGACGGTATAATGGAGCACATGGCCTGGGCCCAGGCCTTATGGCTGCAGCGCTTTGCGAGTTTTGGCCGCTATGCCTGCCTTGAGCACAGTCCGCTTGTCGCAAGGCCGCTCGACGAGCTTAAGGCGGAACTCAAGGGCGATAGCGGACGGCTCCCCGCGCTGCTGCGCGACACGAGCGCCTTGCTCGCGCGCTTTATCGGGGAGCTGCCCGAGGAGGAGTTCGATAGGCGCGTGCGCTACCGTACCACCGACGGCAACGAGCTGGAGCGTACGTTCTGGCATACGATCATGCAGGTGCTGAACCACGGCACCCATCATCGCGGCGAGCTATCCGCTATCCTCGATATGAACGGCATTAAGAACGATATTAACAGCTTCGTCAGCTATATGCCCTAGCGGGCAGCCGTGGGCTTGGGCGGCCCGCTAGCGGCCGCGACGCTTACGAGGCCAAGCCAGCCGTCCACCCGTACGCTGGAGCCATCGGGAAGTATGTCCGCGTCGCGCACGCCGCTCACGCAGGGCAGGCCGGCTTCCCTGGCAAGGATGGCTCCGGCGCCTATACGGCCGCCCTGACTCTCTATGACGGCGACGGGATTGAGCGTTAAAAGCCCCCGGTGGAAACGCCGGCAGCTGAGGACGAAGGCGCCTGGGCCGACGGTTTTCGCGCCTTGGCCCGAGGCTGCCTCACGCCGTAGTATACCCGCCGCGCGACCCGGCGAAGC
>JBGSKZ010000290.1:0-1442 GCA_041741035.1 Treponematales bacterium | reverse complement strand
CGGGCCGCCATCAGGAAGGTCGCGGAGCCCTCGGCCGCGAGGAAGCGCCCCGCGGCAAGGGCAAGACGCCACCCAAAAATTCATTGAGCCGCGCTCCCGGGGCCGCCTCCAGGGGGCCTAGGAAGTCCTCTTCGCGGTAGGCTACCGACTCGAGGCGCAGGCCGAAGGCTCCTAAGGCGCCGGGCACGCGGCTCCTATCCCCGCTCTCGAGCAGGCCCGCCAACTCATCCTGGCTCATGCGGCCCAGGCCCCGCTCGAGGACGGCAGCGGCCATGAGCCTTACCTGGTTATAGAGAAAGCCGTCCGCGCTGACGATTAGGTCGAGGAAGGGCCCATGGCTTTCAAGCCGCGCCCGGCTTAAGGCGCGCACGAAGCCGGAGGCGTCTTTCTTGGCGTTGGTAAAAGCCTTAAAGCTTTTCGTGCCCGCGAGCAGGGCGCAGGCCTCCTCCATGCGCTCAAGGCGCGGCCTCTTTTTCAGCTCCAGCGTATAGCGGCGCCACGGGGCTTCCGGCTTTTCGAGCGCGAAGCGGTAGGCGTAGGTCTTTTCGAGCGCGCGGAAGCGGGCGTTAAAGGCGGGAAGAGCCTCGCGCAGCGCCAGGCAGCGCAGGTCCGGCGGCAAAGCCTCGTTGAGCGCGGCGGCTAGCCCGGCGAGACTGAGCCCGGAAGCGGTCCAGAAATTGGCCGTCTGCCCGCTCGCGTGGACGCCCGCGTCCGTCCTGCCGGCGCCTACGGCGTTACAGGCCTCGCCTAAGACCGCTCCAAGGGCCGCTTCCAGGCTTTCCTGCACCGTGCGCTGCGCGCCGGGCAAGCACTGCCAGCCCTTAAAATCCGTGCCGTCGTAGGCCAGCACGGCCAGTATGTTCCTCGTCGGGCCGGACTTCATGGCCGGCGCCTTTCGCCCAGGACGCATCAGGAAAAGCCCGGCAGGGACCGCGCCTCGAGCTCCAGGAGGAAGCGCTTGCGCTCGAGCCCTCCGGCGTAGCCGGTAAGCGATCCGTCGGCCCCTATGACCCGGTGGCAGGGTATGACCAGGGCTATGCGGTTCCGGCCGTTGGCCCCGGCTACGGCGCGCACCGCTTCGGGCCTCCCCAGCGACGCGGCCTGCGCCCCGTACGAGCGCGTTTCGCCATAGGGTATGGCCAGGAGCGCCTCCCATACCGCGCGATCGAAATCGGAGCCCGGATAGAGGAGCGGCAACTCGAAGACCTGCCTCGTCCCCTCGAAATAGCCTGAAAGCTGGCGCTGAACCTCGTCGTGCAGGGCCGAGCGCCCGGGCAGTGCCTCGGTCTCCAGGCGCCGCTCTAGATCCTTGATTTCCGTCTCGAGGGCGCGGCGGTCGGCGAATTCGAGCAGGCAGAGCCTGCCGCCGTACGCGCCGGCTACCATGGCGCCCAGGGGAGTCTCCAGGCGCGAAAGCCAGAACGCCCCCGCGGCCGCGGCCG
>JBGSKZ010000289.1:0-2231 GCA_041741035.1 Treponematales bacterium | reverse complement strand
GGGCGTCCTCTGCTCCGCAGAGCGCCGCCGCCAGCTCTGGCACGAGGCCCCCGCGGCCGCCGCGCTTGCCGTCCTCCAGGCTCAGTTCCACCGGCGCATAGGATATGTTCGCCTCGCGCGCCTCGTCCCAGAACGACGCGGCCAGGGGCGAGCGGCCCAGGTTGGTATGGAGGATGATGCCCGTGCCGTTAAGCACCTTCTTAAAGCGCTTGCGCTCGTGCTTTTCGAGGCTGCGCAGGACCAGAAGCCTGCAGGCCTCGGCCTCGGGTATGAAGGCTTCGTCGGCAAGCGCCCTTTTGCGTACTGCCGCGAGCGCCTGGCTCACCGCGCGTGCCACCAGCGGCCGCGAAAGGAGTTTCTCGTAGGCTGCCACCGCAGGATCGGCGAGCAGGCGCTCGGCCTGGGGTATCCTGGATAATCGTTCGTTAGTTTCCATAATCATTACGGAAGAGGCAGGAATCGAACCTGCCGCCGCGCGTCGCGCGGCCCACGGTTTTGAAGACCGCGGGAGCCACCAGACCCCATCAGCTTCCCCTAAGTTATCATTATAGTACGGGCGCTTCCATGCCCGAGTCAAGGAGCGCCGCGGCGGACTGAGCTCCCACGCCGGACTTGGCGCGCTCAGGCCGCATAAACTCGTTTCGGCCGCTGCGTGCGCGACTAAGGCATGGGCGAGCGGCGGCGGCAGAGCGCAGGCCGCCGTTATGGACGGGATCGGCGGCTTAGCCGCCCTTCCGGGCCAGAATGGCCATCACGTCGCCGAAGCCCCAGCGCTTAGCCGCCCTATCCACAAAGCGCTTGATAGGGGCTGGCGCCAGGCCCTGCGCTATGCCTCCCCAAGTTTTGGTTTTGAGCACGGAAAAGCCCCTGTCTTCCAGCAGCCTGTACAGGCCGCGCTGGCTGAACAGGTGCGCGTGGTCGGCTATGGCGCTGCGCCAGCGGCCGCCGAAAAGCTGCGCCTGCAGGCCCGATACCGTGGGCGTGACCGTTATGCAATAGCCGCCGGGCTTGAGTACGCGGGCTATCTCGTCGACCAGGTCCCCGGGTTCCGGTATGTGCTCGATGAGGTGGCTCGAATGGACGAGGTCAAAGCTTCCCGCGGCGAAACTGGCGTCTTGCAGCGTGCCTATGCGTATGTCTACGCCGCGCGTTTGTATGCCGTACTCCGCTGAGCCGCGGCACAGCTCCACGCCAACGGCCCGCCAGCCGCGGTCCCGCGCGTGTTCCACCAGGGCGCCCGTAGCGCAGCCCAGGTCAAGGAAGGCTTTATCCGCCGGCAGCGATGCTTCCAGGCCGTCGAAACCTAAGTCCTCAAGGCCCAGTCGCATGAGCCTAAAGAAGCTTGCGGCGCTCTCTATCTCGTAGGACTTGTAGTCCTCGTCATAGCGTTCCGCCAGGTCAGCGGGCAGGGGGCGCGGATTCTGGTACACATGGCCGCAGCCTCTGCAGCGGGCGAAGGCGAAGCCGTTCAGCCTCCACAGGGGCTTTACCGACGAAGCGCCGCATACGGGGCAGATCGCCGCTTCTAGGCGCTCCCCGGGCTTAGGCTCGGCATAGTAGGTTTTTCCTCGTTCCTTCACCTTATGCTTATCGGCTTGGGCGGCTCGCCCGCTTGACTAAATGGGGTTAACAGTGTTAACTACTCCGACAGTTAACACTGTTAACAGTTATTAGTTCCCCGAAGCTTGTTGCTACGCCCGCCGCGACGCTCGCGCTTGTGGCCTGGCGGACTTGCGAACGCTAGCCGATGCGTCGCTTAGCGCCGAACCATAAGCTTCGAGGAACTAATCCTGAAAGGAGCGCCCCTTGAAGGATACCCGCGACGACACCCGCTCGCGTTTGCTCGACGCCGCCGAGGCCCTCGCCCGGGAGGGCGGACTCGCGGCTATATCCATGCGCTCCATAGCCCTGCGCGTGGGCCTGAGCGCCCCCGCCGCGTATCGGCACTTTACGGGCAAGGAAGCTCTCGTCGAGGCCATGATAGGCCGTGGGCAGGAACGCTTCCTTAACGGGCTGCGGGCGGCCAGGCAAGGCGCCGCCGGTCCGGAAAGCCTGCTGGAGCGCTCGCTGCGCTACTACCTGGGCTTCTGGCTCGACGACCCGCTGGCCCTCGAGTTTTTAGCCGAGCGGGCCTGGAGGGAGGGCGGCTTGTCCTGGCGGAACATAGCGGAAGGCTCGTTCGGCGATTTGCCCGGGCTGGCGGCCGCTATGCTCGGCCCCGGCGTAACGCC
>JBGSKZ010000288.1:0-4154 GCA_041741035.1 Treponematales bacterium | reverse complement strand
GTCAAGGTCGGCCTTGACGGCGGCGCGCAGCGAGCCGATGGCGGTATCGGCCTCGCCCATGCGCTCGGATATGGCCTGCCTGTGCGCTTCCACCTGGGCGGCCAGCTTCTCGGATTGGTCCTGTACGCGGGCCTGGGCATCGGCGAGCGTGGCGCGCACTTCCTCGCCCCATTCCTTGCTTGCCTCCGCCTGGCTGGCCTGGGCGTCGCGCTGGGCGGAGGAGAGGCGCTCGTCGAGCTCGGCGCGCCAGACGGCGAATTTTTCGTCGGCCTCTTCGCGGCGCTTGCGCAGATCGGCGAAGAACTCGTCCTCGAATACCTTGAGCTTTTCGGACACGTTGGCGTAGGCGCGCGACTTGAGCGCGTTCAGGTCGCTCTCAAGGTCCTGCACGCTGGTCTTTATGCGGGCGGACTCGCCCCGCAGCTCTTCCTCGAAGCCGCGCTGCCGCGCCGCGAGGTCCTTGCCGAAGAGGGCGAAGTCCTCTTCCACGCGGCGCTCCACGCCTGCCATGGACTCGCGCAGGGCTTTTTCCATGCGGTCCGCGTCGAGGCGCATGCCCTCCAGACGTTCCAGGCCCTGTTCCACGACGCCGCGCAGGTCGTCCGCGCGCGTCTGGAAGCTTTCCATGACGCGGCGCTCCAGCTCGGCGCTGCGGTCGGTGAATTTGTCGTTCAAGGCGCCTATGGCCTGGGCCGACTGCTTCTCCGCCGCGGCCAGCCTGGCCGCCATGCCCGAGAGGCGCTCGGCTTGGGCTACTGCCGCGTCCTCGGCCTGCGCCCTGAAGGCGGCGAGCGCTTCGCTGAGTTCGGCGGCTGCGAGCTCAGCCTCATGCTTGGTGTCCAGGAGGGTTTCCTTGACGCCGGCCTTCAGCTCGGCCTGCTTGCCGCTTATGTCTTCCTGGTAGGCCTTGAGCGCTTCCCGTACCTTGAGCTGGTAGGCTTGCGCGCTCTCCTGGGCCTTGGCCTCTATCTTGGCGTAGCGTTCCTCGTAGAGCCCTTCCGCGCGCGCGGCGAGCGCCTCCGCCTCGGCTATGCGCGCCGCTATGGCTTCGGCGGCCGCGAGGGCGTCGGCCTTGGCTTCGGCGAGCAGCGTTTCCGCCTCGCCGCGCCAGTCGGCCTTGAACGCCTTTAAGAGGCCCTGGGTCTCCGCTACCTTTTCCTTGGCCTGGTCGCGTAGGCTGGCGAATTTCGCCTCTATGGCCTCGGAAAGCTTGTCCCCGCGGCTGTCTATCTGGTTCTGGAGCTTTTTGAAGCTCTCGTCTTCTAGCTTTTCGCCTTCTTCGCGCGCGCGCTTGAACGCGTCGCTGAGCTTGGCGTCTATGGCCCGGTAGCGCTCCTCGGCCGCGTCCGCGGCGGCGGCGTGCATGGCGCCTATGCTTACCGAGCTTTCGTCCGCCCTCGTGCGCAGGCTTTCGATAGCGTCCTGGGCATCGTCTAAGGCGGAGCGCACTTCCGTGGCGAAGGCGGCTTGGGTGTCTTCCTGGACGCTCCGCAGATCTGCCTCGAAGCCCTCGCGGAGTCCAAGCATGGAGCCCTTGATACGCTCGATCTCTTCTTTGCTGCCCTTGAGGGTACGGGCCACCGAATCGACGAATGAGCTTTCGTCGTGGATGACGCGCAGGTTCTCGTCTACCCTGCCGCTCATGTCCTTGAGCTCGCGGAGGGCCTTATCGTACTCGCCTATGCGGGCCGCCATGCCGCCAAGCGCGTCCGCCTTGGCGTTGAGGGCATCCTCGGCCGCCTGCACCCGCTTGAGCACTTCCTTGGCCGCCTGCTGGTGCACGTCGAGCTCCACCGCGTAGGCTTTAAGGTCGTCGGCGCGCTTATCAGCGTAGGCGGCCATTTCTTCCCTGAGCTTGTCCGCGTAGCGCTTTACCTTTTCAAGGCTGCGGTTGTCCCTATCCAGGAAGCGGTATGCCACGAGGATAATCGCGACTATAGCTATGGTGATTATATTTCCAGGGTCGAACATGCTTGACGTCTCCCGATAGGCGTTTTTTCCGCGTCTGGACGCGCCAGACGGCCACGATAGCAGTCAGTATATAGTAGAATCCTCGAATAATAAAGAAAGAGCGGCGTTTTGCGCCTCCTAGGCGTTCAGTTCCCTGCTGCGCCGCGCGGCCGCGTCTATGGCGTCCATGACTATGGCCCGGAAGGCTTTGCGCTCCAGGCTGTGTATGCCCGCCATGGTGGTGCCCGCCGGCGAGGCCACGATATCCTTGAGCTCCCCTGGGTGCTTGCCCGCGTCGAGTATGATGCGCGCGGCGCCCATGACCGTCTGCGCGGCGAACTCATAGGCGGCGGCCCTGTCCATGCCGTTGAGCACCGCGCCGTCCGCCATCGATTCGATGAAGAGAAAGGCGAAGGCAGGGCCTGAGCCCGAGAGGGCCGTCACCGTGTCGAAGAGCCGCTCCTCGATGAGCTTGGCCTTGCCTACGGCGGAGAAGAGCTCTATGAGCGCCTTCGTGTCCTCTTCGGGGGTCTCGGGCGAGGGGCAGAGCGCGGTCATGCCCATACCAACGCTGAGCGGCAGGTTGGGCATGATGCGCATGACGCGCGGCGCTACGGTGAAATGGCTCTGTATTGAAGCGATGCTTATGCCGGCCGACATCGACACGATGAGGGATCGTTCCCGCACATGCAGGCAGGCCTCCGCCATGATCTTGGCCACGGCATGGGGTTTTACGGCTATGAAGAGCCAGTCGGAACGCTCGGCAAGCTCTGCAATGCTCTCGCATACCCGCAGGCCATGACGTTCGGCCATAAGCTGCGCGCGCGCCGGCGTCCTGTTCCAAATCGCCAGCTCGCGTCCCTTGAGTGTAGGCCCGAGCGCGCCTAAGAGTATGTCCACGATCTTGCCCGCGCCTATGAATCCAATAGAGGGCTGTGTCATGATTTTTGTCCTTTCGGTTTCTTGGCCAGGGCCGCCGCTATAGCACAGGCGGCGAGGAAAAAGCGGAAGCCCCGATGCGAGGCGAGTTCGGTATCGAGGCAGGCTTCCGCGAGCACGGCAAGCACGCCCTCATCCATGGGGCTGAGCTCTATGAGGGTTTTCGCGACGCGGGGGCTCTGCTCGCCCCGGGCTATGTAGGCTTCCAAGGCCGCCCTGAAGGATTCGCCCTCGGGGCCGGCCGCCGGGCTGCCGCTCAGCCTGTCGATGAGGGCCGATACGCCATCGCGCTCGTCGCGAAGCCATTCGCTGTAGAGGCGGTAAAAGCCGTCAAGGCCGCCGAGCATGCCGGCCAAGGCCAGAACGATCTCGTCGAAGGCGAAGCTCGGCGGGTTGGGCCTGCGCAATATGGCCACGAGCACGGGCACCGAATCGAGCGAGCCGAGCGTCTCGAGCGCCGTCACGGAGCTGATCAGCAGGCGCGGGATCTGGGTGCTGTCCGCAATGCGTTCTATGGCCTGCCTGCTCTCATCGTCGCCTATCTGCGCTAAGGCGATTGCGGCCGCGCTTTGGAGCATATAGTCCTCGGCATGGAGCGCCTTCCGCAGCTCGGGTATGGCCGGCTTGTAGCGCCATTTTCCCAGGAGCCTGGCGGCCAGATAGGCGCTGGACCAGGGCCGGTCGACTAATTCCTGCTGTATGACCTTGAGCGCTTTCTGCGAGAGCCGCTCCAGGTTTTCTATGGCCAGGAGGGCTTCTATGCGCACGTCGAAGCGCGGCGAACTGAGGTAGGGCAGGAGCTCGGACTCGGCCAGGGGGGATCCGCGGCTCCCTATTTCCCGGATGACCTCGAGCTCCTCTCCCGGCGAGTGCGATTTGCCCAGCCTGTCGAGCAGGCCTATGGCCTTGAGGTCGCGCAGGCTGAAGAGCACGCCGAGAGACTGCCGTACCGTCGCCGAGCCCATGGAGCTCAGGCGGCTGACGCCCATGGTGGCCAGCGCTATGATGCCGAGCATGAGGCCGTAGAGCCACTGATAGCTTTCCTGCCGCGTGGCGCCCAGGGCGGCCGCCCCGTCGAGGAACACGCCGCCTAAGGCCGAGCCTAAGGTGCCTCCTAAGCCCAATATGACGTAATACACCACGGCGAGGTCCATGACATGCTCGGTCTTCACGAGCGAGAAGAAGTAGGCCTGGCCCGCGTTCTCCTGGCCCGCCACGCCGAAGCCCGCTATGAAGTTCACGGCCAGGAGGAACGCGAGCGCCAG
>JBGSKZ010000287.1:0-8798 GCA_041741035.1 Treponematales bacterium | reverse complement strand
CAAAGCCGTATCCACGACGGCCTCGTCCGCGGACATGGACAGCGCGCCGAAGGCGCAGCGCGCCAGGCAGCGCCGGCAGAGCACGCAACGCCGGGGATTTATTCCCGGCGCGAAGCGCCGCGGGATATCACTCATACACCTCGGAGCCGGGCCGGTGCCAATCGCTGCTCTTAAAGCCGCCCCTGCCCGGGCTGAATATCGTCGTGGCCTGGTCGCCGTGCGAGCCGCCAAGCGCCTCGAGGAGCGCCTCCACGGCCCAGCGCAGCGCGGCGAGTATTTCCTCCTGGGCCTGTTTCATGCGCCCGGAAGGACCCGATACGCTTACCGCCCCGGCAAAGCCGTAGCGCGGCAGGTCGAGGGGCATGCCGTAGCATACCAGCCCCGGTTCCAGTTCCTCGTCGTCTATAGCCCAGCCCTGTTTTATCACCAGATCCAGTTCATCGGTGAGGCGCACGGGATCCGTTATGGTATTCGGGGCGACAGGGGCCAGTTTAGCCTCGCTTATGTACTGGCCGCGCAAGGCGGCGGGGAGTCGTGAGAGTATGCATTTGCCGGCGGCGGTGCAGTAGAGAGGGAGCCTATCCCCGGGGCTTGAGCGCAGGCGAAGGGCGCGGCCGCCGTCGGCCTTCGCCACGTACATCACGTCGCTGCCCGCATAGGCGGAAAGGTTGGCCGTTTCGGCCGTGCCCCGCGCCAGTTCGTCCAATATCGGCTTGGCCCTGCTGGCCACGTTCTCGGTGACGGGAACCCTGCTGGCCAGCTCGACCAAGGCGAGGCCCAAGGTCCAATCCCCCTCGCGGCGCTCCACCACGCCGCGCTTTTCCATAGCCGTGAGGTAGCGCAGGGCCGTGGCCTTGTCCCAGCCCGTATCGCGTGCTAGGCGGGCAAGGGACGAGCTGCCGGAGCGGGAAAGATGAAAGAGTAAATCGAATGCCTTTAATGCTGACTCGCTCATGCCTGCCTATTTCTAAAAACAAAATTTAATAGCGAAATTTGAAACGCGTTGTTCAGAATATCCTTCGCATTAAGCTTTGTCAACAAAAAACCGCGGCAGGCGCGCGGATAGCCCTAGCGGAACAGCTTTGCGAGCTCTCCATAGCCCTCTGCTTCAAGCTTGTCCCGGTGAATGAAACGAAGGCTCGCGGAATTGATGCAGTAGCGCAGGCCCGTGGGAGCAGGCCCGTCATTGAATACATGCCCTAAATGGCCGCCCGAAGCCTTGGCGCGCACTTCTATCCTTACCATGCCAAAGGCTTTATCCTCCACGAGCAGTAGGCGTTCAGGGTCTATGGGGTCGAAAAAGCTCGGCCATCCGGTGCCCGAATCGAATTTCGTCGTGCTCGCGAAGAGCGGGGCGCCGTCTATGGCGTCGACGTATATGCCAGGCTCGTGGTTATTCCAATAGGGATTCCGAAAGGGCGGCTCGGTAGCCGCGTTCACCAGCACGTCCCATTGCTCGGCGCTCAAGCGTGCCTTGAGCTCAGGCGTAGGCTCGACAAAGCAAAACGCCGCGGCATCCTCCGTATTCACTAGAAGCTCCTTTCCCGATCCATCGACGATGCGTATGCCTTCACTCGTCTCCCCGGGGCGAACCGTGGGAGGGTTTGCGCCGGGGGCGCAGGACGCTAAGGCCAAGCCTAGCGCTAGTATGGCGTATTTCATAGATTATAAATATAGTAATAATATGGGCAAGTTTCTATATAAAGAAAAAAATAGTTTGACAAGAGCGCTAACAGCGCACTAACATCTAAGCTTCGCCAAACAAGGAGGCATTTTCATGAAGAGGATTCTAGGAATCGTCGCGATAGCTCTCGCTATCGCGCTGTTGTTCGGCTGCGCAAAGCCCGAGGCAAAAGCGGCAAGCAATATCATAAAATTCGGCGTATTCGAGCCCTTAACCGGCGCGAACGCGGCCGGAGGCGCCGAGGAACTGGACGGCATACGCCTGGCCCAGGGCCTCTACCCCACCGTGACCGTGGGCGGCAAGGAATATACCATAGAGCTCGCCATAGCCGATAACAAGTCCGACAAGGTAGAAGCCGCCAACGCCGGCCAGCGCCTCGTGGACAGCGACAAGGTAACCCTGGTGCTCGGCTCCTGGGGCTCCAGCCTCTCCATGGCGGCAGGCCCGATATTCGAGGCCGCCAAGATACCGGCCATAGGCCTTTCCTGCACCAACCCACTCGTAACCCTGGGCAACGACTACTACTTCAGGGTGTGCTTCCTCGACCCCTTCCAGGGCACCGTCATGGCCAACTACGCGTTCAAGAACGTACAGGCTAAGAACGCCGTTATCATCCGCGAAGTCACCAACGACTACTCCGTGGGCCTGGCCAAGTTCTTCGCCGACAGCTTCAAGGGACTGACGGGCAATCCCGACGCCATCCTCGCCGAGCTGAACTACCAGACCAACGACCAGGACTTCTCCGCCCAGCTTACCCGGGTTAAGACCCTTAAGCCCGACGTTATCTTCGCCCCCGGCAACTACACCGAGAGCGCCCTCATCATCAAGCAGGCCCGCGAGCTCGGCATCACCGCGCCCTTCCTCGGCGGCGATACCTGGGAGATCAACGAGTTCATCCAGGTAGGCCGCCAGGCGGTGGAAGGCGCCGTCATGTCGGCGTTCTTCGACAACGACGCCCCGCTTACCCCGCTCTCCGGCGTATTCGTGGCCGAGTACCAGAAGAAGTACGGCAAGCTCCCCTCCGGCACCGCGGTGCTGGGCTTTGACGGCTACCTTCTGGCCATTGATGCCATTAAGCGTGCCGACAGCGTGGACCCGATAAAGATCCGCGACGCCATAGCCGCCACCAAGGGCTTCGAAGGCGCCGCCGGCGTCGTGAATCTCGATGTGAACGGCGACCCCATCAAAAGCGCGGTAATCAAGGAAGTGAAGGACGGCAAGTTCGTCTACAAGACCACCGTAGCTCCCTAAGCGCAAGGATTCTCCATCATCAGCGCCCGCGATCGCAGGCCGCGAAGGCCGGCGCTCGCGGGTTTTTTCTTGGATCCTGAGGAATCGGCTGCAGGATCGCCCATCCCCCGCCATGCGCGGACAAGCAAGGATCTATAGTATGGAGTTGTCAACGTTTTTCCAGCAACTCGCCAACGCGCTCAGCCTTGGAAGCCTGTACGCCCTCATCGCCATAGGCTACACGATGGTGTACGGCATACTGCGGCTTATCAATTTCGCCCATGGCGACGTATTCATGCTCGGCGCGTATTTCGCCTTCTACGCGATCACCGCCCTGGCCATGCCCTGGTGGATAGCCTTCGTGGTGGCCCTTGGGCTCACGGCCCTTTTCGGCATCGGCCTTGAACGGGCGGCGTACCGCCCCTTACGGGACTCGCCCAAGATATCCGTCATGATAAGCGCCATCGGCGCTTCCTTCCTCATCCAGAACCTGGGCGTCGTCATTTTCGGCGGCCGCCCTAAGAGCTTCCCCAGCATAGCGCTCTTCGACACCGTGGTGCATTTCGGCCCGGTATCGGTGCTTTCGGTTAGCCTCTTCATACCCGTGGTCACGCTCCTGAGCCTCGCGGGCCTGCTCTGGATAGTCAACAAGACGAAAACGGGCCTCGCCATGCGCGCCGTGTCCACGGATCTCGACGCGGCGAGGCTCATGGCCATAGACGTGAACAAGACCGTATCCATAACCTTCGGCATAGGATCGCTCTTGGCCGCCCTGGGCGGCATCATGTGGACCATGCGCTACCCCCAGCTCAACCCGCTCATGGGCGTGATGCCGGGCCTTAAGTGCTTCATCGCCGCGGTCATAGGCGGCATAGGCAACATAGGCGGCGCGGTGCTCGGCGGCTTTCTGCTGGGCATGATGGAGATACTCATCGTGGCCTTCCTGCCCGAGCTTACCGGCTATCGCGACGCGTTCGCCTTCGTCATGCTCATCGTCGTGCTGCTCGTCAAGCCAGCGGGGCTCCTGGGCAAGGCCCAGGCCGTAAAGGTGTAAGCCATGAACAAGAAAAACGCCATACGCGGCATCGTCGCCGCGGCCGTCGGCATAGCGCTCATAGCGATAGGCGACGCCTTCCTCGGCCCCTTCGCCGTGCGCATACTGAACCTCTCGGCCATCTATATCATCCTCGCCCTGTCGCTCAACCTGCTCAACGGCTTCACGGGGCTCTTCTCGCTCGGGCACGCCGGCTTCATGGCCGTAGGCGCCTACGTGAGCGCCCTGCTTACCATGACGCCCGCCCAGAAGAGCATGAATTTCTTCCTTACTCCCATCGTGCCCTGGCTTGAGACCGTGCAGCTGCCCTTCCTGGCCGCCCTCATCGTGGCCGGGCTTTGCGCCGCCCTCGTGGGCCTATTGATAGGCGCGCCGGCCTTGAGGCTGCGCGACGACTACCTGGCCATAGCCACGCTGGGCTTCGCCGAGATCATACGCGTGCTCATAACCAACGCCCAGTCGCTCACCAACGGGGCGCAGGGGCTCAAGGCCATACCCAAATACTCCACCACCTGGGTGGTGTGGGGCTGCGCCGCCCTGGCCGCGCTCTTCCTGGTCATGCTGCTGCGCTCGAGCTACGGCCGCACGATCAAGGCGGTGCGCGACGACGAGATAGCGGCCGAGGCCATGGGCGTGAACGTGTTCAGGGTAAAGGTGACGAGCTTCGTCATATCGAGCTTCTGGGCCGGCATAGGCGGCGCCCTCCTTGGCCACATGATCACGACGATAGACCCTAAAATGTTCAACCTCATACTCACCTTCAACATACTCCTCATCGTCGTCTTAGGCGGCAACGGCTCGATAACGGGCTCCGTGCTGGGCGCCATAATCGTTACCGTGCTCATGGAGGCTCTGCGCTTCCTGGACATGCCCATGAACCTGCTCTTCATCAAGACCCAGGGCCTGCCCGGCCTCAGGATGGTTATTTTCTCCATCCTGCTCATGATCGTGGTGCTGTATAGGCAGCGGGGGCTCATGGGCACCAAGGAATTCTCCTGGGATATGTTCTCGGCCAGGTCCCTGCTCGCGGCGTTCAAGCCTAAACAGAAGGGCGAACGCGCCCGGAAAGGAGGCCGCTGATGCTGCGCACCGACAGCGTTTCGATGCGGTTCGGCGGCTTAACCGCGGTGGCCGATCTGAACATAGCCACAGAAAAGAACGAGATCGTGGGTCTCATCGGCCCCAACGGCGCCGGTAAGACGACCGCCTTCAATATGATCACCGGCGTGTACACGCCCAGCGAGGGCAAGGTTTTTTTCAAGTCGCACGATATAACGGGCTTGAAATCGCACCGCATAACGAAGCGGGGCATAGCGCGCACCTTCCAGAATATCCGGCTCTTCAAGGATATGAACGTGCTCGAGAACGTGCTGGTGGCCTGCCATCTGCGCATGGACGTGGGCGTGTTCGCCTCCACACTGCACCTGCCCGGCTATCTGAAAAAAGAGCGCGAATCGAGAGACTTCGCGATGAGCCTGCTCGAATCGGTGGGCTTGGCCGAGGAAGCCTCGGAATCGGCCGTATCGCTGCCCTACGGCAAGCAGCGGCGCCTGGAGATAGTGCGCGCCTTGGCCACGAAGCCGGAGCTCCTGCTACTGGACGAGCCCGCGGCCGGCATGAATCCGCAGGAATCCCTCGAGCTCATGGACTTCATCGTGCGCATACGCGACCAATACGACCTGACTATCCTGCTCATAGAGCACCACATGCAGGTAGTCATGGGCGTATGCAAGCGCATGTACGTGCTCGACTACGGCGTAACCATAGCCCACGGCACTCCGGATGAGATACAGAAGGATCCTAAGGTTATCGAAGCCTATCTGGGGGTGGATTGATGTTAACGATAGACAAGCTGTCCGTGCACTACGGCGGCATACACGCGCTACAAGGCATAAGCCTCGAGGTGCCTGAAGGCAAGATAGTCACCCTCATCGGGGCCAACGGCGCGGGCAAAAGCACGACGCTCAAGGCCATCATAGGCCTCGTGCGCCCCTCCGGCGGTACGGTAAGCTGGGACGGCCAGGCCATAAGCGGCATGCAGACCAAGGATATCGTGCGGCGCGGCATCGTGCTTTCTCCCGAAGGACGGAGGGTTTTCCCCAACCTGAGCGTGGACGAGAACCTCTCCCTGGGCGCTTTTTCACGGGACGACAAGCCCGGCGTGGCGGCCGACAGGGAGCGCGTATTCGGACTCTTCCCGCGGCTCAAGGAACGCATGAAGCAGAAAGCCGGCACGCTATCGGGCGGCGAACAGCAGATGCTCGCGGTAGGAAGGGCCCTCATGTCCAAGCCCAAGCTGCTCATGATGGACGAGCCCTCGCTCGGGCTCGCTCCCCTCATAGTCAAGATGATCTTCGACATAGTCAAAGAGATCAATAAAGGCGGCACTACCGTCCTGCTCGTCGAGCAGAACGCCAAGGCCGCGCTCGAGGTGGCAGACTACGGCTACGTACTCGAGACCGGCCGCATAACCCTTGCTGGCAAAGGCAAAGAGCTGCTGGCTGACGACCGCGTGCGCGCGGCGTACCTAGGCGAAGCCAACTGAAATTCGCGGGCTGCCGGAAGCCCCTGCGCGGCCGGCCGGCAGCCCGCCCCCTTTCCACGGCCACAGGTTTCATCATCCGAAACAAATTATAGCATTAATTATTTACGCTATATTATTTCTACAGTAAAAATAAATAATGTACTTCCCTAAAGCGCTGAAAGGCTTTACTATTGCATTTATGAGTAGAGAACAAACCATTTTCGGCGAACGCTGGCCTTACTCCAGGGCTAAGTCCGCGCTTTTGCGCTCGGCATCCATGGTCATGCGCGAAGGCGGGCCTCGCGCCGCTACGCTTAAGAACATAGCGGGCAAAGCGGGCGTTACGGAGCCGGCCATCTTCAGGCATTTCGACGGCGTGGACGGGCTTTTCGAGTCCCTATTCACGGTAGTAGAGCTCTTCTACGAGGAGTTCCAGACCTACTATAAGGCCGAAGGCCTGGTAGGCATAGACAGGCTTGAGGACGCCTATTTCAAGATAATAGCGTCGCTCAAGGAAAATGAGGATTTCTGCTATCTGATCGTGCATACGGATGGCATTTTCCGCCAATATCCCAAGCTACGCGATCGCTTAGCGGAAATCAAAAAGCGCGACAAGCAGGCGGTCATGGACTGCATGAAAGAGGCGCGCAGCAAGGGCCAGCTCCTGCCGGGCACCGATATCGAGGCGGCGGCCTTAAGCCTCGTAGGCTCGGCCCTGCTCATACTGCAATCCTGGGTGGCCGGCGGTTCCGAATCGGACCCGCTTAAGGACTGCAAGAAAGTATGGACCAGCATACGGCTCTGCATTGGAAATCCGGACAGCGCTAAAGCCCCGAAGCCGACGGCCAAGGCAACGAAGGCGAAAAAGTAGGGTTAAAGCCTCCGCCTTGACGGTTCCGCTCCCGAAGCTTATGGTCGATCCATGACAAGCTTACTTACAGGCGGCGTTAAGTCCGGCAAATCGACACGCGCATTGGCGCTCGCCGGGGATTTCCCCCCCGGCGAGCGTTTTTTCCTGGCCACGGCCACGGCTTTCGACGACGAGATGGCCGAGCGCATACGGCGCCACCGCGAAGAGCGGGGCGGAGCCTTCACGACCATAGAAGAGCCCATAGCCATCGATACCGCCCTGCGCCCCTCCATGATCGTGGACTGCATACCCATGTGGCTCAACAACCTGTTTTTCCAGGATCGCGAGGGCGAATGGGAAGCCATACTATCGCGCTTTATAGCCGCCCTGCCCCGCGATATAGTCATAGTCACCAACGAGACGGGCATGGGCGTCATACCAGCCGATCCAATGACGAGGCGCTACGGCTTAACGCTAGGGCTCATTAACGCCAGGCTTGCCGCGGCCGTGGATCGCGTGGAGCTTCTGGTAGCGGGTTTGCCGCTACGGGTCAAATAGGCGTACGGCATGCGGTTATCCGTACCATCCTATGTCGTGCCCGGTACCTACCTCGAGAATTTGGCCTGGCTCAAAGCCCGCACGGCCATGCGCCAGGTTGAACTGCTCTTCTTCATTTATGACGGCGATACCAAAGCCCTGCTTCAAGCGGAACTGGAAGGCCTGCGCGAATATAGGCGAGACTTCGGCTACAGTGCCCACCTTCCGGATGAAGTACGCCCCGAGCATGAAGAGCTTATCCAAGCCATAGACGGCATCGTAGAGAGCTACGTGGTGCACCCGCCCCGCGACCTGGGCTCGCTGCCCGCTTTCAGCGCGCTCATGGATGCCTGGCGCCAGCGCTACGGCCAAAGCCGCTTCTTCCTCGAGAATACCCGGCTATCCCTCTTCGAAGCGGCGGACGAAGCGCTGGCCTCTTCGCGCTTCGGCCGGCCCCCTTTGTGCGCCGACTTAGGCCACCTCGTCATGGAAGGCGCGGATCCAAGCGCATGGCTGGAAAGCCGCATCGAGCGGGTAGCCGAGTTCCACATACACGGCTATGACGGCGCGAGCGACCACGTGCCCTTCAGCGGCGACGAGGCCTGGTTCAAGGGCCTTGATGGCGTATTCAAGGGCTTCGCCGGTACCGTCGAGATTGAACTCTTCTCCTGGCCGGAAATAGAGCCCGCGCTCAAGGCCCTCGAGCCCTACCTAAGGAGCGATACATGAGCGATTTTAGCCACCGCGCCGCCAGCGTCTTCTCGCTCATGTCCCGTCTGCCCGTACGCTTGGCGGACGAACCGGATTATAGCGATGCGGACTGGATGATTCCGCTCATAGGCCTGCCGGCCGCCGCGCTGTCCTGCGCGGGCGCCGCCCTCGGGCTTTTCGCCTTCGGACCCGGCCTGCTGGCCGCCGG
>JBGSKZ010000286.1:0-5193 GCA_041741035.1 Treponematales bacterium | reverse complement strand
CTCCGCCCGCATGCCGAGGGGCAGGCCCGCGCCCACGGCGAGGCGGTAGGCAAAGCTCGGGTCCTCGCCGGACAGGTAGCCTAAGAGCCCGTCCGCTACGGCCAGGTAGCGCTCCTCCTGCTCGAAATAGGCGTGCAGGCGGGACGCGGCCGCCCCCTCCGGCGCCTTCTTCCCCTTAAGGGCTAGCCTGGCCGCGGCGAATACTCTCCGCAGGCCCTCGCGTCCATAAAGAGAGCGCGTGACGGCTATGGAATGGTCCTCGGCCGCGCTGGCCAGCCCTTCCTTCCTGAACCAGGAGTCCAGGTACCATATAGCCGGGTAAGGGGCGTTGAGCTGCACGAAAGGCGGCTGTATACAGAGGGCGCGCATAGTAAGGCCAGTATAGCCATACGCTTATTTCCTGGCCATAGCGCTTGACCTTTTTATGCTATTCCTGTATAAAAGTCCTCGCATCTTGCCGCTGTAGCTCAGTTGGTAGAGCAGTGGACTGAAAATCCACGTGTCGTCAGTTCAATTCTGACCGGTGGCACGAAGGCCCTCCCTAACCGGAGGGCTTTTTTTTATCGCCGCATGGCGAGCGGAACTGCAACGCCTATGCGCCGTAACTTCTCTAGTTCCCCGAAGCTTGTGTCAGAGCGTGCGCGGCCACTGGGCATAGCGGTATCGCCATCTCCCTTATGGCAGGGCTTGCGGCGTTTATCCCCGAGACACAAGCTTCGGGGAACTAATAGAAAGTTCGCGCGCGGCAGGCGCGAGTATCCCAAACCCGCGTGTACAAAGCCTTCGTTTCATATTAGAGTATCCTTGCGGAGGAAGCGCCGCTGCCCGCCGGGTATAGACGGCGCGTCTCCGCGAAGCGCATAAAGGAGCGAATAAAACATGAAGGTACTCGTGATCGGCGGCGCCGGCTATATAGGCAGCCACGTGGCGCTCGAGCTTAAAGACCGCGGCCATAGCGTAACGGTGTTCGATAATCTATCCAGCGGCGTCAAGGAAAACCTCCACGAGGGCTGTAGCTTCGTGCAGGGAGATATCATGAACCCCCGCGAGCTCAAGGCGGCCCTCTCCGCCGGCTTCGACGCGGCGGTGCACCTCGCCGCGTTCAAGGCCGCGGGGGAATCCATGCTGGATCCAGGCAAATACGCGGTCAACAACATCGGGGGCACGATAAACATACTCAATGCCCTCGTGGACGCGGGCGTGAAGCTGCTGGTGTTCTCGAGTTCCGCCGCCGTATACGGCGAGCCTAAATACCTGCCCATAGACGAGGAGCATCCCAAGGATCCCGAGAATTTCTATGGCTTTACGAAGCTTGAGATAGAGCGCGTGCTGTCCTGGTACGACAAGCTTAAGGGCCTGCGCTTCGCCGCCCTGCGCTACTTCAACGCGGCCGGCTACGACGCCGCGGGCAGGGTCAAGGGCCTTGAGAAGAACCCCGCCAACCTAGTGCCCGTTATCATGGAAGCGGCCGCGGGCATACGGCCTGAGCTCAAGGTGTTCGGGGACGATTACGCTACCAAGGACGGCACCGGCGTGCGAGATTACGTGCACGTGAGCGACCTTGCCGAGGCGCACGCGGCGGCGCTGGACAAGCTGGCTGCCGGCTCGCCCAGCCTTATCGTCAACCTAGGCTCCGAGGACGGCCTGTCCGTGTTCGAGATACTGGAAGCGGCGCGCCGCCTTACCGGCAAGAGCATACCCACCACCGTGGTGGCCCGGCGCCCCGGCGACCCCGCCAAGCTCGTGGCGAGCTCGGCCAAGGCAAAGGAGCTCCTGGCGTGGAGCGCGACGCGGTCCGACGTGGAAAGCATCGTGAGCTCCACCTGGCAAGCTTATCTGAACGCCGGCTACGGCAAATAAAGGGGAAATAGCATGAATGCGGTAGAACAAGCTCTCGCGTACCTGGACAAATCCGAAGCCGGCATCATAGAGCTCGAGAAGCTCCTCACCGCCATACCGGCCCTCGCCCCCGAATCGGGCGGCGACGGGGAGTGGAAGAAGGCGCTGGCCTTGGAAGCCTGGCTTAAGAAGCGCGGCATCGTCGACATAGAGCGCCACGACGCGCCGGACGAGCGCGTAAGCGATAAGAAGCGGCCCAACCTAGTGGCCACCGTCAAGGGCAAAAAGCCGGGCAAGCGCTTGTGGATCATGGCCCACACCGACGTGGTGCCCGAAGGCGACCGCTCCCTCTGGGACAGCGAGCCCTTCGAAGCCGTGCTCAAGGACGGTAAGCTCTACGGCCGCGGCGTGGAGGACAACCAACAGGGCCTCGTGTCGTCGGTATTCGCCGCCCTGTCGCTCCTGGATAACGGGCTTACGCCCGAGCACGACGTAAAGCTGCTCTTCGTCGCGGACGAGGAATTCGGCTCGGTGTACGGCATACAGTGGCTCTTGGTCAATCGTTCGCTTTTCCAGGCCGACGACCTCATCATCATACCCGACGGCGGCAAGCACGACGGCTCGGAGATAGAGACCGCCGAGAAGAACATTTGCTGGCTTAAAGTGATAAGCAAGGGCAAGCAGTGCCACGCCTCCCGGCCCGACGACGGCGCTAACGCCTTCTTGGCCAACTGCGAGCTGGCCTTGGCGCTGAACCGCATGGAGACCGAGGTATTCACGGACCGGAACCCAATCTTCGATCCCCAGCGCTCGACCATTACCCCTACGAAAAAAGACGCCAACGTGCCCAATATTAACACCGTGCCCGCCGACGACGCGTTCTACGTGGATATGCGCGTCCTACCCCAGTACTCGGTTAAGCGGGTGCTCGAGGAAAGCCGCAAGCGCATGGACGAAGTGGAAAAGAAGTACGGCGTGCGCATGAGCTATGAGGTGGTTCAGGAAAACGAAAGCCCGGCCACGCCCGTGGACGCTCCCGTGGTTACCCTGCTCGCCAAGGCCGTCGAGGATACTTACGGCGTCAAAGGCAAGGCCGTGGGCATAGGCGGCGGCACCGTAGGCGCTTACCTGCGCAAGGCCGGCTACCACTGCGTCGTATGGAGCAGGCAGGACGAGACCATGCACGCTCCTAACGAATACGCGAAGCTGGAGAATATCGTGGGCGACGCCAAGGTGTTCGCCCGCCTCATGCTGACCGCTCGCTAAAGCGGGGGAGAGGCGCTAGGGGCGTCAGGGGCTTTAAATCTGGCGTTCCGCGTTCCGCGTACGGCGTCAGCGCTCGACGATGACGAATACTGCCCTGCCCTGCCGCACGAGTTCGCGGTTGGCGGGGTCGGCCAGTATCTTGAGCGCTTCCGAGCGCGGTATGACCGCGTCGGTGCGGTTAGAGCCGAAGAGGGCGGAGGCCATGATCCTGAGGGGATCTCCTCCCGCCCTGGCTTCGATGACCGGATCGTCCAGCCTGTAGGCGTAGGCCACGGGCAGCCCGTTCATGAGGGCCGCCTGCCCGATGCGCTTCCTGTCCATGATCAGGTTCATCTCGTCGTCATAGAGGCTCGGCAGCAGGCAGGGTTGGGCCGAGCCTTGCACGTGCTCCCCGCGTACGGGCAGTTCGCCCTCCAGGTATATGACTATGCCCGAGTACGGGCGGGTGGGCACGTAATCGGTGGCGAGGGGCAAAGGAAGCGGGTTGGAGTGCCTGGCGAAGAGCCTGGCCAAGGCGGGCAGCTCCCAGCGGTATTCGGTCTCGAGGCGGCGCAGGTCCTGGCTCATGACGGCCTTGAGCCGCGCGCCGCTTTCCAGAAAGCCGTTGAGCGCCGCCGCCTCGAGGCTGCCGTCGTTAACGCTATCGAGCACCGAGCGATAGGAGTCGACCTGCACGGCGAGCACCGTGTCCTTGACGAGCTCGGGAGCCATGCGCGCTATGACGCGCTCGGCTTCCGCCCTGCCCGAGGGCAGCCGTATGCCCGCGCTTACTATATCCAGGGCTATGTACGCGCGTATCGTCCCCGTTACCCAGTCCAGCTCGGCGCGGGCGCTTAAGGCCTGCGTTGGAATGGCTTCCTGAGCCCCCAGGGCCGGCGGCGGGGCGAGGATCGCGAGAAAGGCGCTGAGCGCCATGATAGCCATGCCGGGCATGGACGCTTGCGGGCGTAGCTTTGCTGCCATTACTCTAGTATCGGCACGTTCAGCGCCATTCCTTCGCGCAAGACGCTGGTGAGGGTGAGGCCGTTTTTTTCGGCCAAGGCTTCCGGCTGCACGCCATAGAGCAGGGACAGGGCCCAGAGCGTATCGCCCTTCCGCACGATGTAGGATCCGCCGTAGCGCAGTTCGTCGTGCGCCGGCTTGTCGGCCTGATATGGGCCGACGGCCTTGAAGGCCGGTATGGCGATAGCCTGGCCCAGACGTATCTTGTCCGGGTTGAGGCCGGGATTGAGCTTGGCTATGAGGGCCACGCTGACGCCGTAATGGCGGGCCAAAGCCGATACGGTGTCGCCCGAGCGCACGTTATGGATGTACACGTTCATGAGCCTGTCCTTGGACGCCAGCGCGGCGCTCACGGCTTCGGCACGCTCGGCGGGCACCTTGATCAGGTGCCTGCGGTCCGGCGGCGTTATGCCGAAGAGCAGTTCGGCGTTGCCGAGCCTCAACTCGTCGGCGCTTATGTCCGCCGCCTCGGCGAGCATGCCCAAGTCCACCGGCCTCGCGACGGGCACGGTTACCCATTGCGGCGGCTCGTCCCAGCTTAGGCTTATGCCGTTCCTGCCCGCGTGCATGGCGGTCCAGGCTACCGCCAGGAATTTCGGCACGTAGCTCTGGGTCTCGGGCGGAAGGAGCTTCAGCTCCCGCAGGGCCCAGTAATCCCGTTGGCCGCCTGAGGCCGCGATGGCGCGGTCCATGGCGCCGGCGCCGCTATTATAGGCCGCGATGGCAAGCAGCCAATCGCCGAAACGCTCGTAATTCCACTGCAATTTACGGAGCGCGCCATCGGTGCTCTTCATGAAGTCGCGGCGCTCGTCCACCCATTCGTCTATGCGCATGTCGTAGCCGCCAATGCTGTTGCGCATAAACTGCCAGAGGCCCGCGGCGCCCGATTTGCTCACCGCCTTTGGCAGGTATTCGGATTCTATGAAGGGCAGGAAGAAGAGCTCTTCCGGCAGGCCGTAAAAGCGTATGCGCTCTATGACGAAGAGGGCGAAGGGCCGCGAGCGAGCGTATACGGCCTGTATCCAGGCCTTGCCGCCCGGGCTCGCGTACAGCTCCCGGTAGCGCTCGAACTGCGCCTCGCCGAAG
>JBGSKZ010000285.1:0-6405 GCA_041741035.1 Treponematales bacterium | reverse complement strand
TTTGCCCCTCGCCCAGTATAGAGCGGAAGCGCAGGGTAGCCGCGCCGCCCTGGCCGCCTTCAGCGCTTCCGAGCTCTACGCGCAGGCCCGGAGGCAAAGGATGCGCCGCCAGGTAGGCTTCGGCGTCCAGCCAGCCTGAGTCGGCTATATCGATGCGCAGGCCGGGGGCCTTGGCGCAGGATAGGCCTATGAGGCTTAAGGCAGCAAGCGCGAGGGCGGCCGCGGGCAGGAAGGCGCGCGCGCGCGGCGCCGGGAAGGTTCGTGTGGGTAACAAGGCTGTCCTCCGCCCGGCCATGGTACAAAAAAAAGGCCGGCCCCACAAGGAGGGCCGGCCCGCGGCTTCGTCGCCTGGCTTACTTGACGGCGGCCATGCCCGCGGCTATGGCCTTCAGGTTCATAGGAATGAACTTATGCTTGTTCTCGGGAAAGAAGCTCTTGAGCACCGCCTCGAGCTTGTCCAGCGCCACCGCGCCGGTGGCCTTGGACAGGGCTCCCATCATGACCATATTGGCTATCTTAACGTCGCCTATCTCCTCGGCCAGCTCATTGCAGGGCACTTTTATGACCCTTGCGTCCTTGCGCTTGCTCTCCACCTTGACCAGGCTGGAGTTGACGAAGAGCGTGCCGCCCTGCTTGAGCACCTCCTCGCAGAGGGGAAGGCTGTCCATATTCATGACGACGGCGCTGTCCGGGCTGGTAACCAGGGGACTGGCTATCTCGTGGTCGGATACGATAACGCTGGCGCGCGCGATGCCGCCGCGCTTTTCCGCGCCGTAGAAGGGAAAGAAGGTAACCTCTTTGCCTTCCTTCATACCGCAGTATACCCAGAGCTGGCCTAAAGAAATAACGCCCTGGCCGCCGAAACCGGCTATAAAGGTCTTCTCGGTCATTTGGAGCCTCCCTCGGCGCCCGCTCCGGCGGCCGCGCCAACGGCGAGGGTATTCTTGATCTCGCCGAGCTTATAGAAGGGTATCATGTTGGCTTCGAGCCATTCCTGGCCCTCGCAGGGCTGCATGCCCCAATTGGTCGGGCAGGGCGAAAGTATCTCCACCATGGTGAAGCCCTCGCCGCGCAGCTGGGCCTCGAAGGCCTTCTTGATATACTGCTTGGTCTTGCGCACGTTGGCGGCGTTGTTCACCGAGCCGCGGGCCAGGTACTTCGTCCCACCCAGCGTGGCCAGGAGCTCGCAGACTTGTATGGGATAGCCCATGCCCGACTCCACGGCGTCGCGGCCGTAGGGGGCGGTGGTGGCCTTCTGCCCTATGAGAGTGGTGGGGGCCATCTGGCCGCCGGTCATGCCGTAAATCGCGTTATTCACGAAAATGGTGGTGAACTTCTCGCCGCGGTTGGCGGCGTGGATGATTTCCGCGGTGCCTATGGCTGCGAGGTCGCCGTCGCCCTGGTAGCATATGACCAGGTGGTCGGGCTTAACGCGCTTAACGCCGGTGGCCGCCGCGGGAGTGCGCCCGTGGGCGGGCTGTACAGAATCGAAGTCGAAATAGAGGTCGGCCCATATGGAGCAGCCCACCGGATTGGTTATGATGGATTTCTCCTGCACGCCGAGCTCGTCTATGACTTCGGCTATGAGGCGGTGGATGACGCCATGGCCGCAGCCCGGGCAGTACTTGGTCTGTATGGGCTTAAGGCTCTTGGGGTGCCCGTATAAAAGTTCCATATCGTTACTCCCTTACTTCTTGAGAAGGCGGCGTATCTCGGCCAGCACTTCTTCCTCGGTGGGGATCATGCCGCCGCAGCGGCCGTAGAAGTGCACGTCGGCCTTGCCGTTAGCGGCCAGCTTCACGTCTTCCACCATCTGACCCATGCTCATCTCGACGGCCAGGAACTTCTTGCCCTTGGCGGCAAGCTCGGCCACGCGCTTCTCGGGGAAGGGCCAGAGCGTTATAGGCCTAAACAGGCCCACTTCTATGCCGAGCTTTTTGGCCATTTCGAGGGCGCCGAGCGATACGCGGGCGCTGGTGCCGTAGCCCACGAGTATGAGCTCGGCCTTGTCCACGTTCACTTCCTCGTAGCGCACTTCCTCCGCCTTTATGCGGTCGTAGCGCTTAAAGCGCTCGATGACGGAGGCTTCGAGCTCCGCGGGCACGAGGTTTATGCTGCTTACGTGGTTGATGGGCCGATGGGTATCGGCCTGGCCGCCCGCCGCCCAGGATTTCTTAGGTAGGCTGGAAAGCTCGCGGCTCTGGGGCAGTACGACGCCTTCCATCATCTGGCCTATGAGGCCGTCGGCCAGTATCATGACGGGCATGCGCCACTGGTCGGCGAGATCGAAGGCCTTATAGGTAAGGTCGGCCGCCTCCTGCACGCTCTTAGGCGCCAGGACGAGGTGGAAATAGTCGCCGTGGCCGCCGCCGCGGGTGGACTGGAAGTAGTCCGCCTGGCCGGGGCTGATGCCGCCTAAGCCGGGGCCAGAGCGCGCCACGTTCACGATGACGCAGGGCAGGTCGGCGCCGCAGCAGTAGGATATGCCTTCCTGCTTGAGCGACACGCCGGGGCTGGACGAGCTGGTCATGCTCCTGGCTCCGGCCGCGGCGGCGCCGTATACCATATTGATGGCGGACACTTCGCTCTCGGCCTGTATAAAGGTGCGCTTATGGTCGAGCATGTGCTTGGCCATGTACGCGGTCAGTTCGTTCTGCGGGGTGATGGGATAGCCGAAATAGGCCGTGCAGCCCGCGCGTATGGCGGCCTCGGCTATGGCTTCGTTCCCCTTCATCAGTCGCTTTTCATCTGCCATGTTCACAGCCTCCTTACAGCTTGTAGACGGTAACGGCCACGTCGGGGCACACCGTGTAGCAGTTCCCGCAGGCTATGCATTTATCCAAGGCGACGACCTTAGCCGGGTAGTAGCCCCAGGAATTGGGGCTGTCATCCACGCCGAGCACCTTGGTGGGGCACGATCGGACGCAGAGCAGGCATCCCTTACAGCGTTCCCGATCGATAACGGGCTTGCCCTTGTTTGCCATAGATTCGCTCCTTACGATGCCAGAGCCGCTAAGGCTATGCTGGCCAGCTTGGTCTCCGCGCTGTCGGCGCGGCTCGTCAGTACTATAGGCTTGGAGGCGCCGACGACTATGCCGGCTCCCTTGGCCTGTCCTAAGTCGAGGAGGCACTTATACAGAATATTGCCCGCCTCGATATCCGGCGCCACGAGTATGTCGGCGTCGCCGGCCACCTCGGACACGATCTTTTTTATCTTCGCGCTTTCGGCGCTGACCGCGTTATCCAGCGCGAGCGGCCCGTCCACGATACAGCCCTTGAGCTGGCCGCGCCTGTTCATCTGCGTGATGATGGCCGCGTCCGCCGTGCAGGGCATCTTGTCCCAGTTCACCTTCTCCACGGCCGCGAGCAGGGCCACCTTGGGGTTGCTAAGGCCTATGGCCTTAGCGACCAGCACGGCGTTGGCTATGATGTCCAGCTTGCCGGCCAGGTCGGGGGCTATGTTTATGGCGGCGTCGGTGACGATGAGCAGCTTGTGGTAGCTGGGCACTTCCATAACCGCCACGTGGCTCGTGAGGCGGCCCGCGTTCAGGCCGCTTTCCTTATTGAGCGCGGCCTTGAGGAGTATGGAGGTGTCGAGCACGCCCTTCATGAGCATGTCCGCCTCGCCCGCCCGCACCAGGGCCACGGCCTGAGCCGCCGCCTTGGCGTAGTCCTTCTCGTCGACGATGCGCACGCCGGCCAGGTCGGCGCCCAGGTCCGCGGCAATCTGCCGTATCTGAGCCTCGTCGCCTATCAGTATGGGCTCGATAAGCCCGTGGGCGGCCGCGTCGAACACGGCCTCCAGGGCGGATTCCTCGTGCGCGGCCGCCACGGCCACGCGTTTCCTGCCGGCCTTGCGCGCCGCCTCGATGATATCGGCTATGTGCTTCATTTATCGGTACTCCCGCGCCTTAATCTCGCCCGTGACCGCGGCTATGCCCGCCTGGGCCAGGGCCTCCAGTTCGCCCTCGCCCGGATACGCGGTAAAGGGCGCTATCCAGCCGCAGAGCGCCTTGAGTTTTTCCTGTATGGGCTTGCCGTAGGCTATGCCGCCGGTAATGATGATGCCGTCCACCTTGCCCGCCGCGGCCGCCGCCAGGGCGCCTATGGCCTTGGCCACGTTGTACACGAAGGCCTCGTAGATGAGCGTGGCCTCCGGCTCGCCGGCGAAGAAGCGGGCCTCCAGCACGCGCATATCGTTGGTGTCGGCCAGGCTCACGAGGCCGCCCTGGCCCGTTATCATCTTGAGCACGTCCTTCTCGCCATACTTGCCGGAAAAGCAGAGCCGGGCGAGCTCGCCTGCGGGCAGGGTACCCGCGCGCTCGGGGCTGAATGGCCCCTCGCCGTTCAAGGCGTTGTTCACGTCTACCACCCGGCCCTTTTTATGCAGGCCTACGGATACGCCGCCGCCCATGTGCGCCACGATGAGGTTCACGTCCTCGTACTTTTTCCCCTGTTCGCGCGACCAGCGCCTGGCCACGGCCTTCTGGTTGAGCGCGTGGAAGATGCTGCGCTTGCGGAAGAGTTTGTGGCCGTATACGCGGGCCACGTCGTCGAGCTCGTCCACCACCACCGGGTCGGCGATATACGCGGGCACGCCGATTTCCGCGGCCAGCGCGTCGGCTATGAGGCCGCCTAAATTGGACGCGTGCTCGCCGTTGCTCGCGTCGAGGAGCTCGGCCTTCATGGCCTGGCTCACCGCGTATACGCCGCCGGGTATGGGCTTTAAGAGGCCGCCCCGGCCCACTACGCAGTCGAGCTTCTTTAAATCGAAACCGCGCCGCGCGAGCGCGTCGCGTATATGCTTCTCCCTGAAGGCGTATTGGCTGGCTATGCTATGGAACGCCGCTATCTCCTCGGCCGAATGCGCCACGTTTTCGGAGAAGAGCTCGGCCTGATCCTGGAAAACGGCGATCTTGGTCGAGGTTGATCCCGGATTTATGACGAGTACGGTATGGGGCATGCCAGCTCCTTATGGAAGATTGTGAATGGTTTCGATAGCGCAGTATACCATAATTACGGAGCTACGCAAGTAGTT
Source organism: Treponematales bacterium (assembly GCA_041741035.1). GTDB lineage: Bacteria > Spirochaetota > Spirochaetia > Treponematales > UBA12059 > UBA5200. The sequence goes on along the minus strand of JBGSKZ010000285.1, from coordinate 1,367 downwards.
TAGCCCAAATTTCTACAATATTTGAAATGTCATTTTATTATTTGAACTATCGGCGCTCTACTACGCTACGCAGCCCGCGTAAGCGAAAGGCTTTTTTTTCGCGGGAACGCGCTTAGCGATTGGTATTGCATTAAAAGTGGTTTATTATTGTAAGCATCACATAGTAAGGGCATAGCGCGCCTTGGCGGGCGCGGTAGCCATATATACAGAAAGTTTAAAGGGCTGCAATGCGGATCAAGAGTCCCGTCGTCCTCAATGTCATACGTACTCTCTACTTATCTTTGGGGATGGACCTGTCCCTCAGGCTGGCGCGCGACTTCATAGAAGGCTACAACGTCAACGAGCGCATGGGCTTCCCCCCCTCGGTGCCCGTGCCCGTGCAGGATGCCGTCAACCGCATCGTGCTGGATCTTATCGAGGCGGGGCTGTTCATCGAGCTCGTAGAATGGCTCGTACGCACCGACCGCTACGGCTTCCGCGGCAAGCAGTACAACATCGCGGGCATAGACGAAATCATCAAAGGCATGGAGTTCGAGGGCTATCTCCTCGATCCGGAATCCGAACTCTTCTACGAAGACCCGCGCAAGCAGCGCAGCCAGGGCTGGGGCAGGCTCAAGGTGGGCCAGGAGTATCCCATAACCCTCTTGCGGGTGGACATAGTCAGCAATTCCCGTTTGGTGCGCAATAATAGCGAAGAGAACATCTCGTCGGCCTACGATAGCCTGCGCGAGCTTATCACGCGCATCGTGGAGAAGCGCCGCGGCAGGCTCTGGCTCTGGGAAGGCGACGGGGGCCTCGCCGCGTTCAGCTACGGCCACCCCAACATGAGCGCCGTGCTGAGCGGCATGGAGCTCTTAAACGAGCTCCTGGTATACAATCTCAGCCTCAACCCCCTGGACCGGCCCCTGCAGATACGGGCGGCAGCCCACGCGGGCTTCATACCCTACAGCGAGGAGTCCAGCGAAATTCAGCGGGCCGAAATAGTCAAGGAAATCGTGGAGATAGAGGAGCGCTACACCAAGGCGGACACCCTCTCGGTATCGGCGTCTATAGCGCCGCACGTGGACGGCATCATAAAGGACTGCTTCGTTCCGCTGGGCAACGATTGCCCGCGCGAGATACTGAGCTATTCCATCCGGCTCTGCGCGCCTGCTCAGCGCAACGGAAAGGCGAAGGCGGCATGGAAGTAACCCTCGTAACCCGCACCAAGGCCTTGGAGCTCCTCTTCGGCGGCCTGGAGCCGCGCCGCGCCTCGCCGGTGGAGCTCGACGCCCTCCTCGCCGAGCCGCCGACCGAGCTCCTGCTCTACATCGATTTCGCGTCCGTGGGCAGGCGCTCCCTGCCCGAGCTCATCGAGCGGCTCTCCG
>JBGSKZ010000284.1:0-1026 GCA_041741035.1 Treponematales bacterium | reverse complement strand
TAAGCTATCATGGCTTAGCCATACGCGCAAGAAAGATCGATAGCGGTACAGGCCCGTTCCACGGCCGCGCATATCGCCTCGCTAGAGCCTCGCTAGAGCCCGGTAAGCGCGCGTTCCGTAGGGTATTCCACCAGAAAGCTCAGCGGCAGTTCCCGCTTCTCGCCGGGCTTGAGCTCCAGGGTCCAGCTCAGCTTGTTCTCGTCGTCCATGGACAGCTCTTTCTGGTTATCCTTCACCAAGGGCGCAATCGGCTTAACGACGATTTCTTTGTCGCCGCTTATGGGGAACTGATCGAAAAGCTTTAGCCGGGCCGTTCGGCCGCGGTTATTGGTAACGCGCAGCTGATACTCGAACTGCTCGCTAATCTTCTTATTCACGAGGCCTTCGTTCTTCCTAAAGCGCTTTATGAAGCGGTACTCCACCTTCACGCCCTCGTCCACGCCCAGCGATACATCGCTCTCTTGCCCGGGCATGATCAGGCCGAACGCGGAATTAGCCACGAAGGAGCCGTCAAAGAAAATGTTTACCGCGCCGGGAAGCAGGGGGAAGTCGGCGCCGTTCTTAAAATGCGCGGTGAGGTAGGCGAACTCGGCGAGCTTGGGCACGGCCTGATAGAGGAACTCCGCTGGGAATTCCCTACGCGCTATGCCTACCCGGGTATCCTTATTATCGCCCGATACCGTGCCGCCGCCGGCGACGGTAAACACGACGCTGGCTCCCGACTCCTCGACGGAGGCTTCCTTGCTCGCCATGTCGTACGAGGCGTATTCTTCCATGGACGCGCCGACTGAAGCCATGGCCTCCTCCGGATAATCGTCTACTTCGGTCATGGCCTTGGCCCTGGCGGAGCGCTTGGACATTTCCAGGCGCATAGGCGCGGGACGTGGGCGATAGAAGGACAGGCGCCAGGGGCTGAGCTCGGGAACGACGCCGGACACGTTCACGCGGGCCGTGGACAGCTTTATCTCAGCGTCAATCCAGTCCTCGCCGGTGGCCTGGCTCAGGTAGGCGTCGTACTCGAGCGCC
>JBGSKZ010000283.1:0-2375 GCA_041741035.1 Treponematales bacterium | reverse complement strand
CAAGAGGCTCGCTATAAGCTGCAGATTATTCTTTACCCGGTGGTGTATCTCGCGGAGCATGGCGGCCCGTTCTTCTACGAGCGCTTCCAGCTCCTTGGTGCGCTCCTTTACCCTGGACTCGAGCAGCTCCGCTTCTTCGCGATGCTGCGCCCTATGCCGGACGATGACGCCGCCGAATAAGGCTATGAAAAAAAATAGGCCCAGCACGCCCGCCGCCGCCTGGCTGAGGTAAGCCGCCGAATAGCGGCTATAACCCCAGCTCAGGGCTAGCGGGTATACGATAAAGGCTATGGCGGCGCAGGCTATGAGGGAGCGCCGCCCGAAGTTGTATTCCAGGGCAAGGATGAGGCCGAGTATAAGCGGCAAGGCGCTCGTCAGGTCGCCGCCCTTGGCGCTTAAAGCCGACAGTAAGGCCGTTAGGAATAGAAAGGCAACCTGTGATCGCAATGCCATCCTAGACTTCCAGGCTGCGCTTACAAGCGCAACCACCCCAGAGATGAATAGTACATTTATCTCCGTATCGGTAATGATAGAAAATATGCTTGCTCGACCGAGCCGGGCAAGAGTCAGGATATTTAGGATTACGACGCCAAACGCCCCGATGGCAGCTGAAATCCCCACGAGCTTCTTAAGCCCATCGGGATCCTGTATGAATTTATGTATAAGGCGCATGGCTACGAGCCTTTAATCAGCTACCCAATAGCTGAGCGGCATCTCTCCCGGGCTGATAATGCCGTCCATCTCATCGCAGGGCCGTTTGGCTATGGCCCATAGGAGGCTTTCCACCGTTTCCTCGAAGGCAAAGTCTCCGGCGGCTATAGGATTGTACTTGCCGCAGGCGGCGTCCTCGTCAAGGTCGCGTTTATAGTCGCTTACCATATTGAGGGCTAGAAGGCTCATGCCTCGCTCTAAAATATCCTTATCGCCGCCCTTGAAGGAGGCGCCCAGCCTCAGCCGCTCCATAATTGACGAGCCGTCAGCGGGCGTGGCGCAGAACCAGCGCTTGGTTTCGCGTACGGACAAGAGGTAAGTGCCCAGATGGGCGATGGCGGTACGGCCGGCGTCTTCGCAGCCCGCCAGGAAAGGCAAGGCCGCCACGAGTTTAGCTATACGGTTGACCCGCAGGGCTTCCGCCTCCTTGGCGTCCATGCGGAAGGCCGCCGCCAGATCGCCGGCTATTTCCGACCACAGCTCATCGCTGAACAACGCGTATTCGCTTTTCTTATCTACGTTTTGTTGCGTTAGCATAGCCTTACTCCTCCGCAGGCAGTATTTTTCGCCGCAGAGGGCTAAGCTCCCAGCTCGCGGAGGCTAAGCCATTTCTCCTGGGCAAAATCCTACGGTGTTTGTAAGCTATCATGGCTTAGCCATACGCGCAAGAAAGATCGATAGCGGTACAGGCCCGTTCCACGGCCGCGCATATCGCCTCGATAGAGCCTCGCTAGAGCCCGGTAAGCGCGCGTTCCGTAGGGTATTCCACCAGAAAGCTCAGCGGCAGTTCCCGCTTCTCGCCGGGCTTGAGCTCCAGGGTCCAGCTGAGCTTGTTCTCGTCGTCCATGGACAGCTCTTTCTGGTTATCCCTCACTAAAGGCGCAATCGGCTTAACGACGATTTCTTTGTCGCCGCTCATGGGGAACTGATCGAAGAGCTTTAGCCGGGCCGCTCGGCCGCGGTTATTGGTAACGCGCAGCTGATACTCGAACTGCTCGCTTATCTTCTTATTCACGAGGCCTTCGTTCTTCCTAAAGCGCTTTATAAAGCGGTACTCCACCTTCACGCCCTCGTCCACGCCCAGCGATACGTCGCTCTCCTGCCCGGGCATGATCAGGCCGAACGCGGAATTAGCAACGAAGGAGCCGTCAAAGAAAATGTTTACCGCGCCGGGGAGCAGGGGGAAGTCGGCGCCGTTCTTAAAATGCGCGGTGAGGTAGGCGAATTCGGCGAGCTTGGGCACGGCCTGATAGAGGAACTCCGCGGGGAATTCCCTGCGCGCTATGCCCACCCGGGTATCCTTATTGTCGCCCGATACCGTGCCGCCGCCGGCGACGGTAAACACGACGCTGGCTCCCGACTCCTCGACGGAGGCCTCCTTGCTCGCCATGTCGTAGGAGGCGTAATCTTCCATGGGCGCGCCGGCTGAAGCCATGGCCTCCTCAGGATAATCGTCTACTTCGGCCATGTCCTTGGCCTTGGCTGAGCGCTTGGACATTTCCAGGCGCATAGGCGCGGGCCGCGGGCGATAGAAGGACAGGCGCCAGGGGCTGAGCTCGGGAACGACGCCGGACACGTTCACGCGGGCCGTGGACAGCTTTATCTCAGCGTCAATCCAGTCCTCGCCGGTGGCCTGGCTCAGGTAGGCGTCGTACTCGAGCGCC
>JBGSKZ010000282.1:0-1665 GCA_041741035.1 Treponematales bacterium | reverse complement strand
CGGCATAGCGAGGCCCGTGCTCGCCCTGTCGGCCGCCGCCGAGGAATGGTCGCAGGGCAGGCTGGAGAGCAGGGCCCGCGGCATAGCCGACCCGGAGTTTTCCGCCCTGGCCGGCACGATGAACGGCATGGCTTCGGAACTCGCGCTCAGGATACAGGATACGGAGAAGCGTAAGGCCGAGCTGGACGCCATACTCTCCGCCTTGGGAGAAGGCGTGATAGCGCTGGACGACGGGCTTATCGTGCGCCTTGCCAACCCCCGCGCGGTGGAACTCCTGCGCGGCTCGGGCTTTACCCAGGCGGCCGAGGGCGATAGCGGCGCCTTTATAGGGCGTAGCGTATTGCTCGCTTCCGGCAGCGCCGAGCTCGAGCGCCTTGCCGCGGATTGCACCGCGACGCGCCAGCCCTGCCGCGAGGAACTCAGCATCTACGGCGACGACGACGCGCGCGTGCTCATGGCCTACGCGGCCCCGCTTTCCCTGGAAAACGGCCGCTGCGGCGCGGTCATAGCCTTAAGCGACTTGAGCGCCATAAAACGCCTCGAGCGCGTACGCAAGGATTTCGTCGCCAACGTATCCCATGAGCTGCGCACGCCCATAACGCTCATAAAAGGCTTCGCCGAGACGCTCGAGGGCCAGGACGGCACGGAGGAAGAGCGCAGGCGCTTCATAGGCATTATCCACCGGCACGCCGACCGCATGGCTTCCATTATCGACGACCTCCTTACCCTGGCTCGGCTCGAGGCTAACGCCAAGCCGCGCGGCCAGGCCATGGAAGAGCTGGAAAGCCGGCCCGCCCGCGTCGTGCTCGAGCAGGCCACAGCCTCGGTGAGCCTGATACTGGCGGCCAAAGGCGCTACGGTCGAACTCGATTGCCCGGAAAGCTATGCCGTCGTGGCCCATGAGGGGCTGCTGGAGCAGCTCTTCGTCAACCTCCTGGCCAACGCGGCGAAATACGGCCCTCAGGGCGGCGCGATAGAGCTGCGGGTAGCGGAGGACCGGGACGGGCGCTTCCTGCGCTTCAGCGTGCTCGATCGCGGCCCGGGCATACCGGAAAAAGACCGGGGCAGGCTCTTCGAGCGCTTCTATCGCGTGGACCGCGCCAGGAGCCGCGAACTCGGCGGTACCGGCCTCGGCTTGGCCATAGTCAGGCACATAGCGCTCGCCCACGGCGGCGACGTTGCGCTCAAGCCGCGCGAAGGCGGCGGCAGCGAGTTCATAGTCCGCCTGCTCCGCTCAGTTCCTTGACGCTCCAGCAGGGCTCGCCCCAGGGCGACAAGCCAGCGCGGAGCTCATAGCCGCCCCCGAAAAACGCGCGCGGCCGGTAGCAGAGCTCAAGCTCCACGCTCCCGTCGGCGGCCACGACCAGCGAAGGAGCCCAGGGGCTGGCAGGCAGGAGCTCCGCGCCGGCTAAAGCGAGGGGCAGATACAGCCGCGCGGCTACCCGTTCCGGGCATTCGCGCAGGCTGTCGGCCCTGAAACCGCCATCGGCTACGTTTCGCGCCAGTGCGGACAGATCGAGGGTCCACGGATCAACCACCCTATCCTCGGCCTCCTGCCCGAAACGCTCCAGATTAAAGCTCCCCGCGTCGAACCCGCCCCGCTCGAGCAGGGCCCCGAAGGCGGCGGCAAGGCCCCCGCCCGCCGTGAGGCTCAGGGCCGCGCCC
>JBGSKZ010000281.1:0-3122 GCA_041741035.1 Treponematales bacterium | reverse complement strand
GGCAGGCGGCGCAGTTCCGGCCGGGCCGCCCGGTGCGGCATCCAGCGAGGGCGCAGGCGCACGCTCTTAAAGCCGGCCGCTATTTCGGAGACCATGGCGGCGAGGTCCTCGGCTATGGCAGGAGCCGAGGCCAGGCCGGGCGACTGGATTCCCGCCGCGTGCACGAGATTGGCCACGCGCAGGCTCTTCTCGACGATGAAATCTTCTTCGTAGCTGCATGGCCGCACGCCGGCGAAATAGGTGATGACCTGGGAGAGAGACAACTTGGTATTGATCCGCAAGTGCCGCTCCAGTTCGCGCAGCTCGGCCGCCGAGGTCGAGTAATCCTCGCGGCCCGGGCTCTCCCGGGCGGTAGGGCCCACGAGCACGTTGCCCTCCGGGGTAAGGACCAGGCCCCCGCCCTTGGTCTTGCTCCGCACTTGCAGCAGGCTGGGCATGCTCATGATATGGCGCTGGGTCGCCCCGGTATTCAGGTCGAGTATGAGCTCGGTACCGCGCCGCTGGTGCAGGCTGAAGAAGCGGTCCCCTGCCATGCCGGCCACCGCGTCGGCCCAATTGCCCGCCGCGTTCACCACGACGCCGGCGCGGAATTCGCCGCGATTGGTGCGCAGGCTCGAAATGCGGCCGCCCTCCATGCCCATGGACAGGAGGCAGGTATCGAAGGAGAAGCGCACGCCGTTCGCCGCGGCGTTTTCCGCCAGCGCTATCGTCGCCTTGTAGGGCGAAAGCACGCCCGCGCTGGGCAAGAAGAAGGCCCCGTGCTGCTCCGGATGCACGTTGGGCTCCTCGGCGCGCAGGCGGGAACGGCTCCAATATTCCCAGCCGTCCACCGCGTTTTCCTTGGCCCTGGCCACCATGAGGGGATAGGCTATGGCGCTCGTCCTGCCGCGGAAGATCACCAGCGAGCCGGGACGCTTGAACTCGATGCCCAGCTCGCGGCAAAGCGGCTCCCAAAGCCGGTTGCCGCGCACATTGTAGGCCGCCTTTTTCGTGCCCGGCTTGGCGGCGAAGCCGTCGTGTATCATGCCGTCGTTGCGCCCCGAGCAATGCACGGCAAGGTCGTATTCCTTCTCGAGCAGCACGATGGACAGTTCCCAGCGCGCGAGCTCGCGTGCCAGGGCCGCCCCTATGACGCCGCCGCCCACGATAGCCACGTCGAAATAAGCGCCTTCAAGGGCGCCGTCGCGCAGTGGAGGGGGCTCGAGCGTTTCCTCTCGCACGCCGGGTACCCTGAGGTCGTTCACCACGCCGCGGTAGCCGAAACGCGCGGCGGCCCAGCCAGCTTCTATCTTGGCGTCCCAGCTCGGCGCTGTACCCTCAAGAAGCAGGGAACCCCGGTCCTCGCGCAGCTCCACGCCCGCGCCGAAGCGCTCGCGAAGCTTCTTTGCCGCCCTCGTCCTTGGTATTACCAGCATACCAATTATCTACACCCATTCCGGCCAGCCGTCAAGCGCCTTTATTAGCGGAGCATGATACGACGCAGGTTTTCCTCGCCATAGCTCAGTATGCGCAGCATCCAGGCGCGGGATTCTTCCTCGTCGCGGGCCGCGATGGCCGAGGCGAGACGCTCGTGGTAGCCGAATACCGTGGGCACCACGGAAGGATCGGAATAGAAAAGGCGGAGTATGTTTTTGTAAATGCGCTTAAAGCTGTTCAAGAGCAGCGGATAAATTTCATTACCGCTGGCGAGCGCCACGGCGAGGTGAAAATCGTAATCGAGCAGGGTTACCGCATCCGCGCTCGGCGCGCCCGACGCCCTCTCGCGCTCGAGCACGTCGTAAATAGCGGCGAGCTGCCCCTCGCTGCGCCGCGCTGCGGCCAGGCGGGCGGTCTCGGCCTCAAAAAGCAGCCGCATCTCCAACACGCCGTTAAAGAGCCCGGGAGACAGCTTGCCCCCGGAGTAATTGAGGATGGACAGGAGCATCTCGATAGAGCCCTCGCGGCGGTAGTCGTTCACCCGCACGCCTTTGCGGCTCTCTATGCTCACGAGGCCCCGGGCTTCCAGGGCACGCAGGCCCTCGTGCACCACGGGGCGGGATACCCCGAAAAGCAAGCCCAGTTCGCGCTCGGAAGGCACGCGCTCGCCCGGGGTAAACTTGCCGGAAAGGATCAGAGCCTCGAAACGCTCTATGAACTCGTCTTTAAGCGAGCGCGCTATAATCGGCGTATACAGCGCTTCTGCTTCCGTCATATCGTCCACCCTTCTGGTATTACCAAAAACCAATCTAGCCTTCCGCGCTTCCCGGGTCAAGGAAGCCTTGCCAATGCCGCGCGGGAAAAACATAGCCTAACGCAAGCGCCCGGCGCGGGTCCCGCGTATATCCTTCAGATTCGCCCGGCCGGGACTGGATCGCGGCGCCGCGTTAGGCGCCGAGCACGCAGGGGGCCGCCAGGCCCCCTTTGGGAGGCAACTCTATGAATAACCTGAATTCCATCATTATCGAAGGCAATTTGACGCGCGATCCCCTGGTAAAGTCCACGCCGAACGGGCACCAGGTATGCTCCTTCGCGCTAGCGTCGAACCGCTTCTATAGGCAGAACGAGCAGACAGAGAAAGAAGTATCGTTTTTCGATATAGAAACCTGGTCCAAGCTCGCGCAGACCTGCGGCGACGTGCTCAAGAAGGGGCGCGGGGTGCGCGTGGTGGGAAGGCTGAAGCAGGATCGCTGGCTGGACAACGCCGGCAAGAATCAGTCCAAGATAAAGATCGTGGCGGAGCACGTGGAGTTCAAGCCCGTTTTCAAGAAGGACGGCGAGGCGGCCGCCCCGGGCGAAGAGAATACGCAGGAAGAAGAGGCTCCCGCGGAGGCGCTATTCTAGGGCCTTTGCCGCGAGCGCGGGCCGCGGAAGCTAAGCTAAGCGACAGGGAATAAAAAGCGAAAGCCGTCCGCTTGCGACCGGACGGCTTTCGCGGGAAGGCCCGCGTTAAAGCCCGCCTTCCCGCCCCTTTTTTTCTCCCGGATATATGCGTGGCTCCGCGGTACGCAAGCGGCCGCAGTCCATCCAGAAAACCGATAAAAAGCGCCCGCGGCGCGTGGTCGGCGTAGGCTAGCCGCGCTCCTCAAGCGTTATGGCGCCGGTGCGGCAGGCGCTCACGCAGGAGCCGCAAGCCTGGCACAAAG
>JBGSKZ010000280.1:0-8978 GCA_041741035.1 Treponematales bacterium | reverse complement strand
CCTATGACGGTGAAGTCCGCCCTGAGGCTGGAGCCCACCATGCCCTGGATGACCATGCCCGTGGCTATGCCTACGCCTACGGCCAAGCCGTCGTAATCGGAGGCCCGCTTCGCCATATCCATGATATCGAGGGCCGCGAGGCAGGCGCGTTCGGCGGCGTCCTCGCCGGCGAATACCGATACCACCTCGTCGCCCACGAATTTATCTATATCGCCCCCGTGCGCTTGTATGATGCGCGCCTGATCTTCCAGGAGCTTATTCAAGATCCCCACGACCGAGTCGGCGCCGTGCCTCTCGGTGTAGGAGGTAAAGCCGCGCACGTCGCTGAAGAGCAGGCTCCTCTGCACGCGCCTGGGCTCCTGTCCCGCGGCGAGCGACGATAGCGTGCCCGCCGACACGTACTTGGTCAGCTCGAAGCGCTCGTAGAGGCCCTGCACCATGGTGTTCACCGTACCGGCCAGCACGCCTACCTCGTCCTTGCTCTTCGCCTCTACCCTGCCGGAAAAATCGCCGGCGCTCACCGCGTTGCACACCCGCCCTATGGCGCGGACGGGATTCACTACTACGATATGGATGAAGCGCGTGATAATCACCGAGAGGGCCAGCATAATCAACGCGAAACCGCCGGCCGATAAACCTATTGCCGCTCGCTGAGCCGCCAAGAAGGGAGTTATATCCGAACGCAGGTCTATGACGCCCCGCACGGTATGGTCGGAGCCATGGCATGCGGTGCATTTTGGCAGATTAAGGAGAGGCCGGTATATACGGTCATAGCTGCGCCCTTCCTCTTCCCAGCGGAAGAACACCGTTTCAGGCGGCATGCCCGCCGATAAATTAAAGTACTGGCGCTCTGGCTCGCTCACCATGGGCGGCAATTTAGTCTTCTTTTCGAAGCGCTGGCGGCCAAGGTTAGTATTGACCGTTTCAATCGTTTCATTATCGACGAAGGCTCCCATGCCATTGCGGCGATACAAGCCCAAGAGGTAGCCGACAGACATCTGGCGCAGGTCGGTGAAGAATTTAAGCGCTACCGGAGCCTCCCCCACCAACATGAAGTTCTCTATCGAAGAATAAAGTATCTCCGATTCCCGCGCCAGCGCCTGGTTGCTCATATCCTGTCTAGTGGACACGAGGCTGGTGGCGAACACGAAGGCCGCGATGCCGAGGCCCAGGGCCAGCGAGCCGGCGGTGATAAGATTGATCTTACCCGTAAGGGAGAGGCTTTTCATACCGCTAGTCTACAGCCGTATAGCCGGAACGCAAGCGCTTTTTTAGGGCTTCGCATTGCCGAAGCCGCGTTATGGTGCTAGCTTTATGCCCATGGTATTCTATGACAGCCTCTTGCAGGCCTATGACGAGCTCTTCCCGGTCAATCCCGCCACGCTGGCCTTCATAGGCAAGCCACCCAGACAGGACGCCCTGGCGGTGGACCTAGGCTGCGCCACCGGAGGCCACAGCCTGGCCCTCGCCAAAGGCTCATGGTTGGTCCTGGGGCTTGAACCGGCGGCGGGCATGCTCGCCGAGGCGCGCCGGAAGACCGCCGAGCTTGGCCTCGGCAAGCGCGCGGAATTCAAGCAGGCGGGCATGCTGGACCTGAGCGCCCAGCTCAAGGCCGGGAGCGCCGCGCTCATGCTCTGCCTAGGCAATACCCTGCCCCACCTGAAGGACGAAACCGAACTGGTGGCTTTCTTCAAAAAAGCCGCGGAAGCGCTTGAGCCGGGCGGCCGGCTCATAGTGCAAACCCTCAATTACCAGAAGATACTCACGGAGAAGCCCACGCGGCTGCCGGATATATCGCTCGGCGATAAGCTCTTCAGCCGCCGCTATCGATACGGGAGCGATGGGACCATAGATTTTTTGGGCTCGTTCGGGCCCAAGGCCCAGGCAGGCAAGCCGGAGCATTCCGTCCGCCTTTTTCCCTTTAGTCCCGGCGCCATAGTGGCGGCGGCCGACAGGCAGGGCTTCGCGCCGCGCGGCATATACGCGTCATGGGCGGAGGATGACTTCGATCCGCAAGCCAGCGATACCCTCGTGCTGGACCTGGAAAAGCCTCGATCGCCGCGCCGCTAAGCGCGGCAAGGGTCTCCCAGGCGCGCCCTAGCGCCTCAGAGCAGGCGAACGCGCTCTATGCTTAAGCAGCGCCCATCCTGACCCAACTCAAAGAGCGCCCCATTGATCATGGAATGGCCTTCGGCGCTTTCCATCTTTATGGGCATATGGGTGAGGTTTCGCTTTAGGCAGCTATCGATACGCACGCCTATGATGGAATCCACCGGTCCGCACATGCCCAGGTCGCTGATATAGGCGCTGCCTCCGGGCAATATGCGCTCGTCCATAGTCTGTACGTGGGTGTGGGTGCCCGCAAGCGCGGCTATCCTGCCATCCAGATAGAGGCCAAGCGCCTGCTTTTCGGCGAAGGACTCAGCATGGAAGTCCACGAGCACGAAACGCGGCTCCCCATCCTCCCCATCCTCCCCGTTTCGGTCGAAACCGGGGTCTTCATCGGAAAGCGAAGCCAAAAAGGCGTCCGCGTAACGAAAAGGGCAGTCTATGGGCTTCATGCCCTCCCGTCCCTGCAGGTTAAGCACCACCCAGCGGGCGTTACCCTTACGCAGGGTAAGCGAGCCTTTGCCCGGCGCGCCGGGCGGGTAATTAGCGGGCCTTAAAAGGGGTAAGCCCGCGTTGAGCAGTTCCGTGGAGCCTTTTTTTTCCCAAATATGGTTGCCGCCGGTAATAACGTCGACGCCGGCGGCGAATAATTGCCGCGCGTTATCCTCCGTAAGGCCGAAACCGCCGCTGGCGTTCTCTCCGTTCGCGATGACGATATCGGCTTCCAGGTCCCGCACGAGGGCGGGCAGGCGCAGCTGCACGGCATGTATGCCAGAATCACCTATGACATCGCCCAACATAAGGGCCTTATAGCTAGCCGGCATCTATCCTCCGCTTCCGTCGACTATCCTACACCACATGGCGCCGTAAAGAAAAGAAGCGGCCGCCCATCAAGGACGGCCGCATTCAAAGGCGCTTCGCTCGGCGAAGCGCTTTAGGCGTAGCGCCGGAGCCCGGAGCCCGGAGCCCGGTGCAAGCGCCAGCGCCTTAGCGCGCGTATTCCACGATACGGGTTTCCCGTATGATCGTGACTTTTATCCTGCCGGGATAGCGCATATCGGTCTCTATCTTCTTGGCTATGGACTTGCAGAGCTCTTTGGCGTCCTCGTCGGACACCTTTTCGTTGTTGACGAGTATGCGCAACTCTCGGCCCGCCTGTATGGCAAAGGCCTTGTCTACGCCCGAGAAGCCCTCGGCTATGTTCTCGAGGTTCTCAAGCCGCTTCACGTAGTTATCGAGCGTTTCCCTGCGGGCGCCGGGGCGCGCCGCGGAAATAGCGTCCGCTATCTGGCAAAGCACGCTCTCTATGCATATGGGCTCCACGTCGGCATGGTGAGAACCGATAGCGTTGACGACGCGCGGGTCCTCTCCCATCTTCCGGGCCAATTCCATGCCGATCTCAGCGTGGTTCTGGTCCGAATCCGACTCGACGCCCTTGCCTATGTCGTGGAGCAGGGCTCCGCGCTTGGCCAGTTCGCGATTGGCGCCTATCTCGGAGGCGAGCATGCCGGCTATGACCGCCACTTCCTTCGAGTGCGACAGCACGTTCTGGCCGTAGCTGGTGCGGTAGTGCAAGCGGCCAAGGGCGCGGATAAGCTCGGGATTCATGTTGTGCAGGCCCAGGTCGAACACGACCTTCTCGCCTTCCTCATAAATCTTCTGCGAAATCTCGCGGGTGACCTTCTGCACGACCTCTTCTATGCGCGCCGGGTGTATGCGGCCGTCGGCCACGAGGCGCTCCAGCGATACGCGGGCGATTTCCCTGCGTACCGGGTCGAAGCAGGATATGACGACCGCCTCCGGCGTATCGTCGATGATAACGTCGACGCCGGTAAGGGTCTCCAGGGTGCGTATGTTCCGGCCTTCCCTGCCTATGATGCGGCCCTTCATCTCGTCGCCGGGCAAGGCCACGCTGGTAACGGTTACCTCGGCGGTCACGTCCGCGGCAAGGCGCTGCATGGTGGTGACGAGTATGTCGCGGGTGCGTTTCTCGGCGCCGGTCTGGGCTTCCTGCTCGATTTTGTTGAGCAGTACCTGGGCGTCGCGCTTAGCCTCGTTCTCGAGGCCCTGTATGATGAGTTTCTTGGCGTCCTCGGCGCTGAGGCCGGATATGCGCTCGAGTTCCTTGCGGTAGCGCTCTTCCTGGCCGGCCAGGAACTCTTCTTTCGTGCCGATTACCTTGACGCGTTCGTTAAGGGCCTGTTCGTCCTTCTCCAAGGCCTCAATTTTCTTGTCGAGATTCTCTTCTTTTTGGACCAGTCGTCGCTCATAACGCTGGATTTCAGCCCGTCGTTCGCGGTTCTCCCGCTCTTGCTGGTTTCTCTCCCTGATGAGTTGATCTTTCGCCTCGAGCAGGATTTCTCTCTTTTGCGCTTCAGCCTGCTTTACCGCTTCTTGCATTATACGTTCCGCTTTTTGTTCGGCGGCCGTAAGTTGAAATCTGGCGTACAGCCAGCGGATCATCCATCCCAGAAAAACACCGGCAAGCGGGAGGGCTACGTATAAAATAGCCATGGGGGTCCTCCTGCTTAGGTATATAGATTGCAATCCTATTATAGTGAACCATAACGCTTTGTCAAGAAAGACCTTGCATTGACCTGGCACGGTCTTGGGGTTATAGTCCAACCAGAGGTCGAGTCCTATGTCCCGTAAGGTATATGTGGGTAATCTTAACTACGCCACCGATGAAACGAGCCTGCGCGAGCTCTTTTCGCGCTATGGCACGGTGCGCTCCGTGGAGTTGCCGCCCGACCCCATGAGCGGCATGCCCAGAGGCTTCGCCTTCATAGAGCTGCAGAGCGAAGAGGAAGCCGCCAGGGCCATAGCGGCCTTGAACGGGAGCGACTACGAGGGTCGGAAGATCCGGGTCAACTCGGCGCAGGAACGGGCGACGAGACCCGCTCCCCAACGCTAAGTCCTTATCAGACAAGCGTTTCCAATGAGAGCAGCCTAAGCATGCGCAGGAAATGCTCGGGAATAGGCGCGAAAAAAACCCTGGCTTCCGCTTCTCCTGGCAGGGCGATCTTCAACTCGCGCGCATGGAGCATGAGCGTGGCTTCGGGAAAGCGCTTATCCTTTTTCCCATAAATAGGATCGCCTAATATCGGGCAGCCCAGCTGCCTGCAATGCACACGCAGCTGATGGGTCCTGCCCGTCCTCGGCCGCAGCGCCAGCAGCGCATAGCCGCCGGCGACGCCGAGCAGCCTGTACTCGCTCAGCGCGTGCTTCCCGCTACCCTCGGCCGATACACAGAAACGCTTACGGTCCCGAGGGTCCCGTGCCAGCCAGGTATCGACGCGCCCGCTTGCGGCCGCGGGCGCGCCCTGGCAAATGGCCAGATATAGCTTGCGCGCCGTGCGGTCCCGGAATTGAGCGGCCAGAAATTCCTGCGCCGCGGCGGTTTTGGCGGCGATGATGACGCCTGAGGTGTCCTTGTCCAAGCGATGCACGATACCCGCCCGGGCAGGCGGATCGTCGGCCTCGCGCTGCGCCTTGAACAGCCCCAGCAGCCCATTGGCCAGCGTACCGCGCCAGTTGCCGTGGGCGGGATGCGTTACCATGCCCTGGGCCTTATTGAGCACGATGACGCCCGCGTCCTGATACAGTATATCGAGCTCCAGCTCCTCGGCGGCTTCGCGCGCGTCTTCCTCGTCCTTGAGGACGACGCTGAACGCGTCGCCGGGCTTGACCAGGCGGCTGAGCTTGGCCTCCCTGCCATTGACCCGAACGGAAAGGCTCCTCTGCTTCAGTTGGCTGCGGCTGAGCGAACCCAATTCATCAGCTATATAACGGTCGAGCCGCATGTCCCCCTCGCCGCGCACGAGCCCTTCGAGTTCAGCCATAGTATGTATCCATCCTCCGCGCTTTACCCGGACGCGCCGGGGCCGTATACTAGTAAGGGTCGAGTATACTTAAAAATCGTGGACTTGAGGAGCGCCTAACTACATGTGGACTGAGTGGACCTTACCCAAAAACGAGGGCACGCGCATACACCGCTTCGGCAAAGCCCTGCTCTGCGTATCGGCGGACATGGCAGGAGAGGGCGACGTGCTTGCCGCCATGCCCTTCTATCCCGAGAGCAGCCACGCGCAGACCGCGTCCGGCAAAAAGAAAGCGCCGCCGGCTTTATGCCTGCCGCCCCTCGCCGATGCCGCCTGGACCCGCTATTATATGGGCAAGACGCAGGAATACCGGCTTTCTCCGGGCTATCCCTCCCTGCCCGTTTGCGTACGGCTCCGCGAATCCTTCTCCTTGCCGCCCGGCGCCGACATACAAGGTTGGATCTTTTCGCACATCGAGGCGCGCGTCTTGGTGGGCGGATCCTTAGTAGCCTCGTTTCCCCTGAGGAAGCCCTTCAAGACCATGTACGGCAACCCCGAATCGGGCGTCGTATGCCGCTACGACGATGCGGATTTCCTAGATATTAGCGAGCCCACCCTGGATTCGCTGCATCAGGACCCCGCCCTCGTGGCCCATCCCGTACGCCTGAAGAACGGCTCGCTTGAGCCGGTCCTCGTCAGCGAGCTCTGCATTTACGGCGAGCAGCTATCCGTATACGGCGTGGATACCCGTATGCAGAGCGAGCGCCTGTCGTTTGCCTTCAGCGATTCGGGCGTGCGCATGAAACTGGATGGGCAGGGGCCGCTGCCGCCCAAGGCCGTGGTCCTGAGCAAGCCCAAGGTGTCGGGCGAGGAGCGCTTCATAGAGCGCTCCTTCGAGCTTTTCAAAGCGATGACGAGGCTGTAGGCATATGGAAGAAACGACTATCCCCGCGGCAGCGGCGGAAACGGCGAAGGGCGGCGGATTCTGGGATCTCCTTCCCGAGGACGGCATCCTAGGGAGGCTCTTCACCTTTGACAGCGTGCTCACCACCTTCAAGGTCGTGCTGGCCGTGGTGCTCGGGCTCATGGTGGTGGGCTTGGTCGTGACGATATTGAAGCGCGTCACGAGAAAGAGCCTCGACGCGCGCACGGCGAGCCTCGTGGTCAAGATAGCCCAATATCTGGGCTTGGCGCTCATAGCCATCAACGCCTTCGACGCCGCGAACGTGGACCTGTCCGCCCTGCTCGGCGCCGCGGGCATAGCGGGTATAGCCCTCGGCTTCGCGGCCCAGACGACCGTATCGAATTTTATTAGCGGCTTCTTCCTCGTATCGGAAAAGACCTTCGCCCAGGGAGACGTGCTCAACGTCGACGGCACCGTAGGCGTGGTCCATTCGGTGGACGCGCTTTCAATTAAGCTTAGGACCTTCGACAACCAGCTCGTGCGCATACCCAACGAGATATTGATTAAAGCCAAGGTAACCAATATCACCCGCTTCCCGGCGCGGCGCCTCAATATCGACCTCAGCGTAGTCTACGGTACCGACATAGAGAAGGTACGGCGCGTGCTCCTCGAGCTGGCCGAACAAAACCAGGACGTGCTGCGCAATCCCGAACCGCTCTTCCTCGTCAAGCGCTTCGGGGACAACGCCATAGAAATACTCTACGGGGTATGGCTGGCTAAGGACGATTGGCTTAAAGGCTTAAACAGCGTTCATGTCGACATCCAACGGCACTTCGCCCAGGAAGGCATAGAGTTCGCGTTCCCGACCATGACCGTGCATATGCCGCCGGCCAAGAAACGCGAACGCTAAGCTCAGGCTTTTATTGACTGCCCGCGGGCTATAGCGTATCTTGGGGAATCGGAATCTGGAACAATGGAACGACGTTGAAAAGAAGGAGCGCTTATGGACAAGGAAAACGCACTGGCTAAGGTAGCCTTATTCGCGAATCTGGACGGCAAATATATCAAAGGCATAGCGCAGATATGCACCGAACGCAGCTTTCAGCCCGGCGACGCGCTTATGAAGCAGGGCGAGGACGGCATAGGCCTCTTCATCATACTGAGCGGCCGGGTGCGCGTAGAGAAAGTCGACATGGGGGGCAAGCAGGTCGAGATAGCCACCAACGGCGCCGGCGACATACTGGGCGAATTCGCGGTACTCGACGGCGCCAAGCGCACCGCCACGGTAACGGCCATCGAGCCTACGAGCTGCCTCGTGCTGGCATCCTGGGAATTCACCTCGTTTATGAAGGCCCACCCCGAAGTGGCCATAGACATATTGCCCATCGTCGTCAAGCGCTTCAGGGAAACCAACGACGCGCTTATAGGCATGTCAGGCGTACGCAGCTAAGAATCCGAACCCGCCTCGCCTGCTTTATGCCCGCGCCCGCGATTTCCAAGCGGGCGAGGGCCTTAAGCGCTATGCTTTCTCCGCGCCCGCCTTGTCCTTCTTGACCTTGGCGGCAAGGGAGAAAAGCTTCCGCAGTAGCCCAAGCCTACCGAAACACAACCACCACAGGAACGCCGCCAGCAGCAGGGCGGGCACTCCGTAGACTATGATGCCTACCAGCGCCACGACGGCGCCGCGGGCCACGTCGCCCACGCCGGCGAAGAGGTCGGCAAGCGCCTTACCCAGGCTCGGCCGCGAGGGGTCCAAGGCGCGCAGGGGGCGTATCGTGATATTCAGGGTGGCGAGCTCTATGCGCCTCGACAGGTCGCGGAAGCTGCCTTCCAGCCACTCTATCTCCGTGGTGGTTTCGGAAAGGTTGCGTTCGACCGCCAGGATATCCTCAAGGCTCGCGGAACGCTTGAGGTATTCTCGGTAACGCTCCTCAAGGAGGCGCTTATTCCTTAGCCTGCCTTCAAGGTCGAAGTACTGGTCGGTGACATCCTGCGCCGAAAGGCTGCGCGCGAGGGTCCTGGCCTGGCCGGCCAGCAGGTCCATAAGGCCCTCGAGGGCGGCCACGGGCACGCGCAACTGCAGATAGGTAGCGTATTCGTCGACGTTGCGGCTGGCGGCGTAACCGCCGGCCGCGGCCATGGCC
>JBGSKZ010000279.1:0-3134 GCA_041741035.1 Treponematales bacterium | reverse complement strand
CATCTTCGAGGAACATTTCAATAACCCCTCCGCGGTGGACCTGATACCCGACGGGCCGTCTATCGCCTGCTCCACCCCCACCGCCGTGCGCTGGGACGCCGAATGGGCCAAGCTTGCCGATCCCTCGGGCCGCGCCGTGCGAGGGGTGCACGACAAGTCGCATTGAGCCTGCCAGCTCAAATCCGGCTATTGAGGCTGCTCCGTAGCCGGCTCAATCCTAGGATTCACGCCTACTAATGAAACTCTCGAAATTTTCGTGGAAAAGCGTAACTAGCCCAGGGTCGAACTGGCGGCCCCGCTGTTCAATGATGTACTCGAGGGCTTTTTCCTGAGGCCAAGGCGCTTTGTAAGGCCGCTCGGAAATCAGCGCGTCATACACGTCCAGTATGCTCACGATGCGCCCCGATAAGGGTATAGCCGTCCCGGATAGCCCATTCGGATAGCCTGAGCCATCCCACCTTTCATGATGATTGAGGGCTATGACGGCGCCTTCCTGCAGATAGCGGCTCTCGCAATCCTTGAGAAGGCTGTGCCCCAGGCCGGTGTGCGTCCGCATGATAGCCATCTCTTCGGCGCTAAGCTTGCCTGGCTTGCGCAGGATGAGCTCAGGTATGCCTATCTTTCCTATATCATGAAGCGGCGCGGCTTTCCTCATTGAGTCCTGTTCTCCGTCGCTCTGCCCGAGCAGTAGGGAGAATAGGGCGGACAGCTCGCCTATGCGCGTTAGGTGCGCGCCAGTATCCTCGTCGTTATAGTCTGAGATGCGGCTTAATAAAAACAGCGTCTCCGATTCGCGCTGCAGGGCCATGACCTTTGCCTTCTGCTCCGCGAGGTTCGCAGCGCGCAAGTCGGAACGCTGCAGTTCTATGGTGCCCACGAAACTGTTAAAACGCTGCCCCAAACGGCCTATCTCATCCTCGTTTTCAACCTTCGCGCGGAGGGACAGGTCGCCGCTAGCCTCAATCCGGTCAATGGTGACGGAAAGCCGTTCCAGCGGGCCGAGAAGGTAGCCCAGATACACGGCGCTCATGGATAAAGCAAGAACAATCGCCGCCGCCAGTATCCATATATGCGTGCGGAGTATGCCGTCAACCTCCGAAAAGAAACGGGAACGGAGTTCGGTCAGGGTTATCCTCCAGCCAAAGGGTTCAAAGCTAAACGCTATCCCTACCCTATCCTCCCCGAATAGTGGGGCTTCGAACCATCCCATGCTAAAATCGATGCCAGAGCTATACGTCGTACCCGCGGGCAGGAACGTGGCGCTCATGCCCCCGCCCAGGCCAAAAAGCAGGAGCCCGAGGCTATCGAATACGAGCACCCGTTCAGATTCGCTACGAAGCACCGAATAGGCATAGGAACGGAACGATTCCTCCGCGGCTATCCGATACGCGGGGTCTCCTACCAGGCCAAGGTCTTCGATAACCGACCATTCATTATGGATAAAATCCCTGAGCTGTTCGGCCTTATAGGCCAGGTGGCGATTGGCCACTTGGGTAAGGGCGGACCGGGATTCAAAGAAGGCCAAGAATCCGCTGGCAAGCGTAGTGGCTACGACTATGGGAAGTATGGTAAGATAGGTTTTTACCCGGATTCGGTTCATTGACCATTTCCTTTCGCTCGTCCCGATATACAATAGTTGATACCGACGGGAGTATCATGCGTATTATGGAATTTCTAACAATAAAAGCGCGCCATCCACGGAAAATCGACCTTCCCCTCTTTTTTCTCAATGCCTTCCTGCTCGTACTAACCGTCGGAGCGATAGCCATATCGAACGAAAATTCCCACAAGCATACCAACGCCACGACTCTGCGCGATAATATCTTCCTCACCACCGAGTGGCGCCTGCTCAAGGAACTCAAGGATAGGACTGACAGGCTCCTCTATGACAAGGATAAGGAGATAGAAGAACTCAGGAATCGGTACCGCAGCCTGCAAAGCCAGAAAGCCGCGCCTAGCCTTCTTGAGGCCATCAAGGACGAACTGGCTAAGGCGGAAACGGAGCGCGACGCTATCCTAACGGCCCGCCTTTTGCCCGGCTCCACCGCGATAAGCTCCGCGAATCCTGAGCTTGTCCCTGCCGTACCGGCTAGGCTTAGCGATAGCTCCCTGACCGCCCTCCTCCGCGACAAGATCCGAGCCCTGGAGGAAGAGCTTGCCATGGGGCGACGAGACGCGGAGGCCATACTCAAAGAGCGCGACGGCCTGCTGCGTCAGCTTGAAAGCAGCTCCGCGCAACAAAGCGCGCGGTCGCTGCCCCCGGAAAGCCCGGCGCAGCCCAATGCCGATGCCTACCTTGAACTGCTGCAAGGCAAAATGGACTCGTTGGCCGGCAAAGAGCCCGCGCTCAGCCTATCGGACATACGCACGCGCACCCTGCTCAGGGCTATCGTGCGCACCCCGGCCATACAGTCAGAGTACCCCGCGCTGAGCGCGGACCTGGACCGCTATTTCCAGGTATATGGCGAAGCGGAGCGCTACAAGGCCGTGCGCGACAGCTATGAAGAGCTGATTCAAGACGCGAAAGCATTATTAACACAGTGATCTTATTAAGGCAGCAGGCTACCTTCGGCAGGGATCGAAACATACGTACCAGCTACGGAGTAACACCGATAGCTGAGGCTAGCTATGCCACCAACCAGGACGCCCGTATCCAAGAAATGGTCCTCCATGGAAGTGGAAGTATGCCGTAAAGCAAATAAACTACTATTTACTGATTTATCAATACGAATGGAGTTAACCGCCACTGTATCACTATAATTCCACTCTATCCTTACATCAGGCGCCTGATTCTTTAGGACCAATGTTGGAGCTATTGGAACTACATTAAAATATAAATTCACTACTTCTCCATTTTCATCGGTAGCGACTATTCTTATCCGCCCGATCGCCTCGCCGGGCACATAGGCTTGATTAAAAACGTCGCCAATCGGCAGAGTTGAGGTCCCTGCATAAAGATCAACGGCAGCAACAGAAAAACTATAAGGCGGCCTCGGAACATGTCAATATAAATTATACCAGTTTTTTAAGCTGGATACATCAAGCTGCTCTCGATAATGGCCGACATGACATTGAGACTGGCAGAGCATCGTAGGAACGAACCTTGCCAGTCCGCCAGCGAAGGGGATGCTTCA
>JBGSKZ010000278.1:0-1857 GCA_041741035.1 Treponematales bacterium | reverse complement strand
ACGGAGTATTCCCGGCAGGACTTGGAACCCTGATTTGTGCTTATGGCTCCTACCCGATATTAAAGCCGCAAGCGACGAGCTTTTGAGCGCCATTTATGAAACCGGGCAATATTCGCTCATCGACCTGCCCTTTGAAAGCCCCAATCGGAAGGAAATGCTCGAGCGATATAACGATGCGCTCATGGCCAGGCACTATAGCGAGCGCACCTACGTCAGCTACCGCCACTGGGTTGAGCGCTTTCTCGGCTACTTCTATGACCTCGACGCCGCCAGCCTAGGCGAAGCCGAGGCCAATCGCTTTTTGAGCATGCTCGCCGTGCGTGAAGGCGTGAGCGCCTCCACCCAGAACCAAGCCTTAGCCGCCCTGCTTTTCTTCTTCCGCGCCGTACTGTCGAAAAAAGACCTTGAGATAAACGAACTCGTGCGCGCGCGAAAGCCATCGCGCCTGCCCATAGTTTTAAGCCGCGAAGAAGTAAAAGCCGTGCTCGCCCAGCTGCAAGGCGACGCCTGGCTGGCTGCTTCACTGCTCTACGGCACCGGCATGCGCCTTGCCGAATGCCTCTCACTACGCGTACAGGATATCGACTTCGAACGAAGTGAAATACTCATCCGCAACGGCAAAGGCGCGAAGGACCGCCATACCATGCTCCCCTCTACGCTTAAAGCGGCTCTGAATGAACACTTAATCCGGATCAAAGCCATCCACCGCGAAGACCTTATACAAGGCTGGGGCGCAGTACCGCTTCCAGGGGCGCTCAATCGCAAATATCCGGCCGCCGAGAAAGACTGGCTCTGGCAATGGGTCTTTCCCCAAGAACGCCGCTGGAAAAACAAAGAAACCGAAACCGAAGGCCGCCACCATATGGACGAATCGATCCTTCAACGCGCCGTACGTCTTGCTGTAGCCCGCGCCGGCATAGCAAAGCGCGCTTCCTGTCATACCTTCCGGCACTCATTCGCCACTCAGCTCCTGGAAAACGGCCACGACATACGCACCGTACAGGAACTCCTCGGCCACAGCGACGTAAAGACCACCATGATCTATACCCACGTCTTAAACCGCGGACCTTCCGGTGTTCGTAGCCCATTTGATAACCTTTAGCCTATTTTCCATTACCCTATTAGATTTATCTGAATATTATATGGATCAGCTTTAGCCGCTGAATCATAAAAACTATTCACTTGTGTTGAATATAGATACTCACTTTTCTGATCATTTACTTGGTATAAAAACTGGATATAAAAAAAATGTTTCCACGATTAGGGGGAACGGTCGAATATATGTTCGGTGGACGCTCCGCGCCGGATTAATGAGTCGCTTGTAAAGAAAGGTAATTAAGAATGCACCCAGTTAGGAATTCAGTAAAAGCGCTTATTATCAGAGATAATAAACTGCTTTGTATTAAGAAATGCGATCAGTATGGAGCCTATTTTATACTCCCAGGTGGTGGGCAAGAGAAGGATGAGACCTTTATAGAAACTATTCAAAGAGAATGTAAAGAAGAAATAGGTTCAAAAATTAATGTGGGAAAATTAAAGTATATAAGAGAATATATTGGAAAGAACCATGAGTTTTCACTAACTGATACAGCACATCAAGTCGAATATATGTTTGAGTGTGAATTATTAGAAGAACCAAATATAGGAAATGCAACTCATTTTGATGAAGGTCAAGAAGGAATCGAATGGGTAGAAATTACAAATAGCAATGATCGAGTATACCCAAAAGTGTTAATAGAAAGATTAAAGAATAAATATGAAGAAATGTATTGGGGAGATATTAATTAAGAAACTGAATAAAAAAGAGTAAAAAAGCGAATGGAAAAGAGAATAGAAAAATACACCGAACAACCGTTT
>JBGSKZ010000277.1:0-5030 GCA_041741035.1 Treponematales bacterium | reverse complement strand
AGCGGTCGCGCTGCGGCTTTCCGCACCGCGTTCCTTACGGTTTTCGCGGTCAGCGCATTAGTATCGTGCGCACCGAAACCCCTCGTCATAGGCGTGCCGCTCGGCCTTACCGGGCTCAACTCCAACGTCGGCGTGCATGGCCGTAACGGCATAGAGCTGGCCGCCGAGGAAATCAACGCCGGCGGGGGCGTGCGAGGCAGGCCCCTTGAGCTTATAGTAGAGAATGACCTGGACACGCCCGAAGGAGGCTTGGCGGCGGCCAAGGCCCTGGAGGAAAAAGGCGCCCTGGCCTTCGTGGGGCATATGGCCAGCGCATCCGCCACGCTTTCAATAGGCTATCTGAGCGCGAAGCGGCTCGTGCTCATAAGCCCGACGGTATCGAGCACGGATTTTTCCGGGCTGGACGATTATTTTTTCAGGATAATCGGCCCCAACGACGCGCAAGGCGCCAAGCTCGCCGAGGAGGCGTTGAGGCGGGGCTATCGAACGGCATCCTTAGTCTATAATTCTATCAACCGCGCCTATACGCTCGCGGTGGAAGAGGGATTTAAGAAGGCCTTTGAGGCCGGAGGCGGCAAGGCCTTTTCCCCGCATGCCATAGACGCCTCGAGCAGCTACGACTTTAAGGCCCTGGCGGCGAGCATACTGGAGGAGGAGTCCGATACCGCGCTCTGCGCTGCCAGCGCCTATGACCTTTCCTCGCTGAGCCAGGCCCTTGCCGCCCGGGGCGTATCCTTACCGCTCCTCGGGAGCATGTGGGCGCGTACCCCCGACCTCATGGTCTTCGGCGGCAAGACCGTCGAAGGCATCGTGCTCGCCGCGGGCGGCGACAGCGAGGGGACGGATCCCGGGCTGAGGCGCTTCGTGGAGCGATACCGGGAACGATACGGCGAAGATCCGGTATTTTCCGCCCTCTATGGCTACGAGGCCATGCGGGTGCTGGCCCTGGCGATGGCCGAGGCGCGCAGGCTCGATGGGCCGGGCATAAAGGCGGCGCTCCTGGCTCGCCCCGCCTTCCCCGGCATACAAGGGGATATTGGCTTCGACCGTTATGGGGATACCGTACGGCCGTATTTCCTCTTTGAGGTCAAGGCTGGCCGCTTTGTCAGAATACCGTAAAAGCCGCCAGCGCGGCGCTCAGCGGGCGAGCCTGCTGAATATCTTCATAGCCAGCCTCCTCCTCGCGGCCATCGTCCCGACCCTCGTGGTGGCCGGCACCGTAGGCCTCTTGCTCTACCGCTATCTGCAGCGTGAGATACACGCCTCCTCGCACTCGCTGAACGAAGCGGTGGCATTGGAAACCAAACGCTTCCTGCACGGAGCGGAAAGCCATATAGCCGCGTATTCCGCGCTGCTCGATTCAGACCTGCCGCTAGGGGAAACGGGCAGGCTGATTAATATAACGAGGGAGGCGCACCCCGAGATCGCGCGCGTGCTCGTGCTGGACCGCGATGAGCTCCTGCTCCTGACATCGCCCGCCGACCCGGACTCCGTGGGCAGGGACTTCTCGGGCTTGAATTTGGCGCTGGGGGACGAGGCGGAGGGCAAGGTGGCATACTCCCGTTCCTACCTCTCGCCCTTCGACGGCACCGTAACGGTATACATAGGCATGCGCGGCGCTTCCAAGCGCTCGATACTGATAGAGCTCAACCTCGAAAGCCTCTCGCTCTTCCTTCTGCCCCTGAGGATAAACCCGCGGGACCGCATAGCCATCATAGACGAGGCGGGGCGCTTCATAGCGCACACGAGCCCCGACTATGTGCGGGAGCAACGCTATGAGCCCATACTCGGGCCCTATGCGCCGGATTCCGGCGCGCGAACGGTCGACCTTGTAGACACGCTGGCCAGCGTTATGGCCATACCCGGCACAAGTTGGCGGGTAAGCTACTATCGCGACACGACCGAGGTACGGGGCGTCATAGCGGGGCTCCTCGGCTTGGCGGGGCTCATATCGCTCGCCTGCTTTTTGGCCGCGGTGGCCATAGGCCTATCCATACGCCGCTCGGTAGGCCGCGTGATCAAGCTCTATATAAGCGACGTACAGGCGGTGGCGGACGGCTTCTACGGTAACGAGGTAAGCTCGCCCTTCAGGGAAATCGTGCCGCTATCCCGCAGCATAGGGCTGATGGGCAAGGCCGTGGCCGAGCGCGAAGGCAAGCTGCGGTCCGCGCTCGGCGAGCGCGAGCAGTTGCTGCGGGAAATCCACCACCGCGTAAAAAACAACCTGCAGATCATCATAAGCCTCTTGAACCTTGAGGTGGCCCGCATGCCCGAAGGCTCGGACACGGCTTCCTTTTCCGCCTCTATAGACCGCATCTACGCCATGGGGCTCATCCACCAGATACTATACAGCCAGGACCGCCTGGACGCGGTGGACATAGGCGACTACTCGGAACGGCTGCTGTCCTATATGGGCGGGGCTTACGGCCGGCCCGGCATACGCATAGAGCATAGCCTGGAATCGATACGGGCGCCCTTGGATAGGGCCCTCCCCTACGGACTCGCGCTTAACGAACTGGCCACGAACGCGTTCAAGTACGGCGCGGCTTCGCCCGCAAGCGCCCTCATACGCGTGAGCCTGGCAATGGAAGGCTCGTACGTGGCGCTGAGGGTAGACGACGACGGGCCCGGCCTCCCGGCCTCGCTCGAGGCCGGGAATACCGAAAGCCTTGGCATGTCGCTCGTGCGCTCCTTAGCCGATCAGCTGTCTGGCAGCGTGGCCTGGGAAAGCGGCGGAGCCCGGACTGGCGTGCGCGCTACGTTCCGCTTTCCCCTGGAGGAGTCCCCGGCCTAAAGCGATGGCCAGGCCCGGCTAAAGCAGCCTTCGGCCTAGGCCTTCTTTTTCTCCGCGAGCCGCTTGACGATGTAGCTAGCCACGTCGTCGGCATAGGTGCCGCGGCCGAAGCCCACGTCGAAACCCAGCTCCACCGCCAGCTTGTTGCCTATGCGGGGGCCGCCGGCTACGCAGAGGAAGCGGTCGCGAAGCCCCTTGGCCTCGAGCAGCTCGATGAATTCGGTTAGGTTATGGATATGGGTATCCTTCTGCGTGACCACCTGGCTTATCAGTATGGCGTCGGCCTTCACTTTAAGCGCGTAATCGATGAGCTTCTCGTTCGGCACCTGCGCGCCTAAATTATAGGCGTCCATATCCGAATAGCGCTCCAGGCCGTAGTGATGGTTGTAGCCTTTCATATTCATGATGGCGTCTATGCCCACGGTATGCGCGTCGAAGCCCGTGCAGGCGCCGACTATGACCACCTTGCGGCCGAGCTCGCGGCGTATGAACTCGTTTACCTCGTCCATGCTCATCGAGGCGTCGGCCGAGGCCTCGTCGGCCACCACCGAATCGTAGTCAACCGAGGCCTCGGTCTTGCCGTAGGCCACGTAGAAGGAGTATTCGGCGGACAAGGGCGCCGAATGCACCACCTCGCAGTCCTTGAAGCCCCAGCCAAGCACCAGCTTACGCGCGGCCTCCCGGCCCCGCGCGCCGTCGGGCACGGGCAGGGTAAAGGACAGCTGCACCTTGCCGTCGTCCATCGTATCGCCATAGGGTCGTATAACGTGCATATGCAATCCTTCCTTTAGCTTACGCGATACCGAGTTCGCGCGACAGGTAATCCTCGAAGGGGTTGAAGTAGCCGGGGCCTTTCTTGATTAGGCCTTCGAAGCCCTTGCCGCCGTCCTTCGGCCGCTTCACCTCCGCGAAGAGACCGCGCTCTATGGAATCGAACATGCCTATGGCTTCCACCTCTTCCATGAAGTTAATGGTCTGGTTGAGCACCTCATGGGCGCGGCGCACTATGATGCCGTCCTTGCGGAATTCCACGTCGTCATAGAAGTCTTCCATGCTGTTCATCA
The DNA here is from genome assembly GCA_041741035.1 of Treponematales bacterium. GTDB lineage: Bacteria > Spirochaetota > Spirochaetia > Treponematales > UBA12059 > UBA5200. The sequence goes on along the minus strand of JBGSKZ010000277.1, from coordinate 1,172 downwards.
CGTACTTGGCGTTTTCCACCGCCAGGTAGCGGTCCATCATGAAAGGCGTGTGCACCGCTTCGGTAAGCATGCCTAGGAGGTGTATGCCCTGGTTGGTGGCCTTGGACACGAAATTGAAGAGGGTGTTCATCGCGTAGCCCTTGAATACGTCGCCAGACATGAACTTGGTAGGCGGCATGTATTTGAGGGGATGCTCGGGGAAGATCTCGCGCGCCATCTGCGCCTGGGACAGTTCGTAAAGGAAACCGTTTTTGATCGCGGGGTCCATCTCGAAGGCGTGGCCGAGGCCCTGCAGCTTGGCGGGCAGGCCGGCGCGGAAGCCGAACTGCTCGTTGAGGAACTGGCTGGCCAGAACGGTATACGCCTTCTCGAAGGCGTCGCTCGTGGTCAGGTAGTTATCCTCGCCGGTGTTTATGATGATGCCCGCGTAGGCGTTGATCATGCGGCTGAACTTCTGGTCAACGAAGGTGCGGTACATATTGATATCGCGGAATAGTATGCCGTACATGGAATCGTTGAGCATCATGTCGAGGCGCTCGAGCGCCCCCATGGCCGCTATCTCGGGCATGCAGAGGCCCGACGCGTAGTTGGTAAGGAGTATGTAGCGCTTCTGCTTCTCGCACACCTCGTCCAGCGCGGCCCGCATGATGCGGAAATTTTCCTGGGTGGCGTAGGTGCCGCCGAAACCTTCCGTAGTAGCGCCGAAGGGCACGTAATCGAGGAGGCTCTGCGCGGTAGTGCGTATGACGGCTATGACGTCCGCGCCCTGCTCGGCGGCGGCCTTGGCCTGCTTCACGTCCTCGTAGATATTGCCCGTGGCTACGATAAGGTACAAGAGGGGCTTGCCGTTGCGGTCGCGGAATTCCTCGAGCTTGCGGTCGCGGTGCGCGCGGTTGTCCTTTATGCGGGACGCGGAAGCCTCCACGAGCCGGGCTGCCCTGTCCTCTATGGCCGCGGGATCGCCGAGCGGCAGGCTCATTAGGTTAAAGCCCTGCGCGATCTTGGCGTTGAGGCCGTCCAGCCCTTCGCCGGTCTTCACGAGCGCGTTCACGTAGCGGCGCAGCGCGCCGTCCTCAAGCAAGGCGGGGTCGGCCGCCCGTATCGGATCCCCGACCAGATTAGCCACCGGCACGCCGGCCGCGCTCGCGCCGTCCGCGCCCGCGAGGCGAAGG
>JBGSKZ010000276.1:0-13401 GCA_041741035.1 Treponematales bacterium | reverse complement strand
GCGGACTTACCCGCCGATGCCTTGCCCGCGGCGGCTCCGGCCTCCAGGTCGAACCACTGGGGCTTGCCGCCCCTGCCAGGCCTTCCGGCCGCTTTCTTCGCCTTGATAACCGCGGCTTCATAGCGGGATTTATCGCCGAAGCTCTTGCCCGCGCTCGCGCCCGCGCCTTTTGCCCCGGGAGCCGGCCTGAAGCCGCCGTCGGACTTGCCATAGCTTTTTACGCTCGGCCCGTCTTCCTCCGGCTGCCAGAAGCCTTCCTTCCAATTGAAGCGCCCCGTCTCGGGCAGCACGATGCCGTCCCTGGCCGCGGCGTTCACGCGCTTGTATACCTGCTTCTTGAGGTCGATGAAGCTGTAGTCGAGGATGAACTTGCCCACGCCGTCCTTTTTCAGGAAGGGTATACGGTCGACGAGCGAGAAGGGCTTCACCGGTATGACGACCGAGCCCGACTGGTCGTTGACCAGTTCGTAGTCCGCTCCTTCCCGGTCGCTAAAGAAACGGAACTTATAATTGGCGCCTAAGTCCGAGCGAACCGTGAAGAGCTGCGGATAGGCGAACACGATGGGGAAGTAGCTGCCCGAAGGCACGAGCTCGGCCACCTTCTGAAAATCCTGCTTGGATATCTCCAAAGGCGGTATGATGGCCTGTACGCCGTTGGCCAGCAGGAAGCTGGCGGACCAGGCGTTGAAGGAGTAAAGCCAGGGGCCGGCGGCCACGACCGCTTCCCTGCCCTTAAGCAGGGCGAGCTGCCCGAGGTTATTGGCTATGAAGTATTTCTGGCCTTTGGAAAGCCAGTATTCTAGTTCTTCGGCCAGCCAATTGGCGTCCGCCTGCGGGAAGAAGGGCTCGAGCCAGAGCACGAGCTCGTCGCCCTTGAAGGGCAGCTCCTTCTCATGCTTGCGCATGAGCTCGGCGTTCTTGCGGGTGAGCCGCAATATGGCCTTTTTAGGGCGGTCCGCCTGGAGCACGTGCAGGTCTTGTACGCGGTTCACCATGGCATAGATGCCGTCGGGGAAGCCCGCCGTTTTTTCTTTGCCCTGTTCGGGCAACGCGGGATTAGGCGCGCTGTCGTAGCTGGGGAATTTATGGTACTTGGCCAGGCCGGCGGGCAATACCGGCTTGTAGCGCTTGGACAGGCTCTTGGTCTGCACGAGGTACACCTCGTCCTGCGGCCCGAACTCATCGTCCACCCGCAGGAAATAACCGTCCGGTATGTCCATGACGCCGCGTACCTTGGCGGTGACGCGGCCGGAATCGTCGTGCTTATGTATGCGCACCGAGTCGCCCTCGGCTATGCCCTCGTGGCGGCTCACCTGGAGCCAGCGCTGATCTTCGAACACGCGCACCATCTTTACCTTGCCCAAGGCTATGCCGGTGCCGCCCGATTGGCCGGGCCGTATGTAATCGGGGGCCGCGCTGCCGTCGAACCAGAAGGTGGTCTTGCGCCTGGCGAAATCGCCCTGGAGTATGGACAGGGCCTTGGTGGCGGCCCGCTCGCGGTCGAAGCGCCAGTTATCCAGCATGTGGCGGTAGGCGGCCACCACAGTGCCCACATAGTCGGCGCTTTTCATGCGCCCTTCGATCTTGAAGGTAGTAAGGCCGGCCTCCACGAGCTCGGGCACTTTTTCCACGAGCTGGAGGTCGTCGGGGCTGAAGTAGTAGCCGTCCTCGTCGCCCTCGCTGCGGAAGAGGCGGCGGCAAGCCTGGGTACAGGCGCCGCGATTGGCGGAGCGGCCGCCTAAGTAGCTCGAGAAGAGGCAAAGGCCCGACGCGCTTACGCAGAGCGCGCCGTGCACGAAGGTCTCAAGCTCCATATTGGTGTTGAGGCGCACGGCCTTCATTTCTTCCAAAGACAGCTCGCGGGAAAGCACGACGCGCTTGAAACCGTAGCGCGAGAGGAAATTGGCGCCCAAGGCGGTGCTCACGTTCATCTGCGTGGAAGCGTGGAGCTTAAGGCCGGGGAAGTGGTCCCTGGCCATCTTTACCACGCCGAGGTCCTGCACGATGATGCCGTCCGGGCCTACCTTTTCCAGGTACTGCAGGAGTTGGTACATGCGGTCGGCCTCGCGCTGCTCGAACACCGTGTTCACCGTCACGTATATCTTCTTACCCTGTTTGTGCACGGCCTCGGTCGCGGCCTCGAATTGGCTGTAGGCGAAGTTATTGGTGCGCATGCGCGCGTTGAAATTCTTGAGCCCCAAGTACACGGCGTCCGCGCCCTCGGCAAGGGCGGCGTCCAGGGCTTCCGGGTTCCCGGCGGGGGCGAGGAGCTCGGCGGTGGTATATGTCACGGCAGTATCCTTATAATCACGACGCGGTCGACCCATCCCCATGACGGGCCGGAACCGGTCGCCCAGTATACTCTTTTATACGTCTTTCTGTATATACCGCGACAGGCTCAACCAAACCGCACCGTATTCAAGTCCTGACCGATAGCCTCAATGCGTCCGGCGCGCTATACTCCCGCCATCATGCCCTTATCTATAAAGCACCCGCTCAAAGCCGCGCTGGCGGCGGCCGTGAAGGCGCAAGGCTACGCGAAAGCCTTTCCCCGCGCCGTTTGGCTCCTTATCGGCGCTACCTTCGTTGAATCCATGGGACGCTTCATGGTGGTGCCCTACCTGAGCCTCTACATGCGGGATGCGGGGGTGTCGCTGGGCACCCTGGGCTTCGTGCTCGGAGCCGCCCCCATAGCGAACGTAGCCTTCGGGGCCTGGGGAGGCCAACTCTCCGACCGCTGGGGGCGCAAGCCCGTCCAGATTCTGGGCGTGTGTTTAAGCGGCCTGGCCATGTTCGGCTTCGCCCTTTCCGGCGCTAATCCCTACGTCCTTGGCATACTCAATTTTCTCAATGGCATGACCCGCACCTTTTACCGGCCGGCCACCAACGCCGCCCTTGCGGATCTCTGCCCCGCGGAGCGGCGCTCGGAAGCCTACGCGCTCAACCGTATCGGGCTGAACGCCGCTTTCGGCTTCGGGCCGGTGCTCGGCGTGGCCATCTTCCAGCTAGCCCCCAAGGCGGGCTTCATCGTCGGAGGCGCGCTCAACCTGCTCGTGGGGCTCTACATTGCCCTTGCGGTACCCGAATCAGCGCCCGCAAGGACAATGGCGCGGCCTCTTGCCGCAGGAGGCGGCCGCGCGCCGGCGGCCAGGCGGAAGGACGGTTCCGCGGCGCTCAAGGAAATAATGCGGGACTCGGGTTTCTGGATTTGGATAGCGGGCATGACCATGGTTTGGGGCGCCTATGACCTTATACAGAGTTTTTTACCCCTGCATATACGGGATACGGGAGTCGCTCTCTGGGCGTATAGCGCCGTGCTCACCACGAACGCCCTGGTATGCGTGTTCATTCAGCTGCCCATATCCAGGGCCCTGCGCAGCGCCCCCTTCGCCCGGTCCGCCGGCCTATCCAAGGCGGCCTTCGCGCTGGGCTTCCTGGGCTTCGCCTATTTCCGCGCGCCCGCCCTGCTCGTACTATCCATGCTCATCCTGAGCCTGGGCGAAGTATGGGGTTCCGCGGTGCAGGTGCGCTACATACCCGAGCACGCTAGGCCCGAACTCCTGGGGCGCTACATGGGCCTATCCATGGTGAGCGAGCTGGGCCGCGCCGTATGCGCCCCGGCGGCCGGGCTCCTGATGGGCCGCTTCGGCGGGGAAGCGGTATTCCTCATGGCCGCGGCGCTATCCCTCGGCGGGGGCGCATTGCTCTACCTAGCGGGCAAGGCGCAAGACGGCACATAAGCTCCGTCGACGGCCTTTTTTCGATAAACGGTTTAATAGTTCATCGAAGCTTATGGCAAAGCTCGCTACTGCGCTTGAGTTCGCGCTGTGGCTATATAGCCCACACTACCTATGCTAGCTTCAAAACCCGAGACATAAGCTTCGGGGAACTAAGAAACGGTTTGCCGACTCGCTTAATCTATCCCATACTGTCTGCAAGACAGCACGACGGCAGGAAGGCACCATGGCAGACCGCATACGCAAATACTCACTCGGCACGTTTTTCTACGCGCGCTACGAGGACGCGGACATACGCACGCGGAAAAAGGCTCGCCTGCTGGCGCCGGCCGCCGGGGCCATAGGCCTCTTCGCCCTCCTCCTCGGCGGCCTCATGGCGGCGACCGGCGCCGCGCTCGTAGCGGGCATGCTAATGGCCCTGGCCTTCTTCTGCGCGGGTATACTGTTTTTCGTGGCCAAGGGCCGCTATCAACTCGCCTCGTCCCTCTTCGTATACGGATTGTTCGCCGTCATGTTCGCCGCCATAAAGTTCGATGAATACGCGAGCGTGTATGAATGCTACGTCTTTGGCACCTTAGGCTCTTTTCTGCTCATAACGGCCGGTCTCCTGGCTACCAGCCGCGTGCACGTGCATGCGCTTACCCTGCTTAACCTGGCGGCTATAGCGGCCCTCTATTTGGCCGACAGCCTTCCGCTCGAGGGCGAACCGAGCGCCCTGGCCATACAATCGCTGGGCACCAGCGGGGTGCTCGTGCTCGCGGGCGGCATGTTCGCGTCTTTCACGGTCAAAATGCAACGCGTGCTCGTGGACGAATGCATACGCTCGTCGGAATCGGCGAGGCTTCAGTTCGAGAAGACCACGACCGCCGTACAGGACGCTCAGGAAGCGGCAGCCGCGATAAGCGCGAGCCTGAGCTCCGCCGCCGAGGCGCTGGCCGTGGCGGCCCGGGGGCTGCAGGACGTGGCGTCGGATGAGGCTCAGGGCATAGGCGCGCTCGAGGAAGTGCTGGAGCTCGGCGAGTCGAGCGAACGCCTGGTAGCCGCGGGGCAGGAACGCCTCGGCTCCGCCCTCTCAGCGTATTCCGAGAAGGTCCTTGAGGCTTCGGCCTCGGTAGCGCAGATGCTCCTGTCTCTGCGGGAAATATCCGCCGCGGCGAGCGAACGGAGCGGCGGCGTCGAGGCGCTGGCCGTCCTGGCCAAGGACGGCGACGAGCGCGTAAGCGACGTGGCTCTTTCCATAGACGGCATAGTGCGCGCTACCGTGCATATGGGCGAGATGAATACCCTCATAGGCGGCGTGGCGCAGCGGACCAACCTCCTGGGCATGAACGCTTCGATAGAGGCCGCCCACGCGGGAGCCGCCGGCAAGGGCTTCGGCGTCGTGGCGGAAGAGATACGGAAACTATCCGAAGAGACGGCGAACGGCTCGGGTACCATAGCCAAGCTGCTCAGCGATACGCAGCTGGCGGTGGGCAAAGCCTCGAGTGCGGGCAAGGAAACAGGGCAATTCCTCGCGCGCATGGCGGAAGAAATACAGCGCGTATCGGGCACGCTCGGGAGCCTCCTCGAGCGCATGGCGGAACTATCCGCCGGTACCGCCGAAGTAAGCGGCGCTATCGACGGCTTCAGGGATTTAGCCGCTTCGGCCTTCTCCGCGTCGGACGAATCGGCTAAGGCCATGCGCGAATCGTCGCTGCGCTCCGCCGACGCGAGAAAGGTGGCGCTGAGGCTCAAGGCGAGCGCCGAACGCGTGGCCCTGGCCTGCGAAGGCCTCCTGGGGCAGGCGGAGCTTATACAGAGGCTCGGCGAGGAAAACGCCCAGAGCGTTCAGCGCCTGAGCCAAAGCCTGGCGGAGGCGTAAGCGGCCATGAAAGGAAGGGGCTGTCCAGAAACTTCATCTGGGCAGCCCTTCATTATTGGTTCTCCATTTTAGTACCAGCGGCTCTATGCTCTTGAGGATTTCGATGGACTACCCTTGGTAATTGCTTATGCCTGAAGGCCTATTCGCCTTATGTTGTATCCAAGGGCCAATAATCCCCATTCTACGGCCACTTTTCGAGTTCCCCGCAGATGGAAACGCCGGAAACCATGGTTTCCTTTCAGCTCTCCAAATACCGTCTCCACCTCTACGGTACGACGCTTCCGCAATTTCCTGCCTTCTTCGGAGGTCAGCAGTTCCTGGGCCTTTTTCCGTAGGCGGAGCATCTCCTCATTCCGTTGCACTGTCCTGTTCCCTGATCCTCGGGAACATTTGGTATGGTGTCTACATCCTTCACACGATACACAGGTGTAGATCCTGACCGTCTGCTGGTATCCGGTTTCCGTCCTGACATGCGTTTCACGGGTGAACGGCAGCTGCTGGCCGTTGGGGCAGGTGTAGTGATCTGCAAGCGAATCGAACTGCCAGTTATCAGTCCGGAATTGATCCTTCTTCCATTTCCTCGTCGCTTCCTTATGGAAGAGCCCATACTTGACCACCGCCTCCACTTTCTTGTTCTCCAAATACGCATAGTTTTCATTGCTACCATAGCCTGCATCAGCGATTATCCGAGCCGGTTTCTTCCCGAGTCGAGTCTCCATGTTGTCTAGATGTGGAATCAGGGTCCGCGTATCGGTGGGGTTGGGGAAGATATCATAGCCGAGCACAAAGCCATTCTCAGTGCCGATCTGCACATTGTAGCCAGGTTTCAGTTGCCCATTGCGCATGTGGTCTTCTTTCATCCGCATGAAGGTCGCATCATGGTCAGTCTTGGAGTAGCTGTTCCGGTCCCCAAGGATGGCTCGCTGCTCGGCGTACTTCCGCTTACGAGGCAAGAAGTCCTTCTCAACCGTCGAAAGTTGTTTCTTTAGTTTTTTTTTATCGCTGGCTTCGCTTCACTGTCATGCAGTGCTGCAATACGCTCGTTCAATGCCTTCGCCAGCTTCGAGACATCTTCGGCAGTGAAAGACACCTGTTCCCCGAGTTCTTCAAGATCCCGATCCCCGTATTCATCGTTCTCTGTACGGCTGATCTGCTCCGCTTCGTGGATGAAGGCTCTCAGTTTCTCGTCCAGCTTGCGCTCGTTGGTATCAATGCCTCGTTTCCATACGAAGGTATACTTGTTCGATGCAGACTCAAGCTTCGTCCCGTCGACGAAGTAGTTCTCCAGCTTGACGTATCCTTTGGCGGCAAGATGCTTGACTGTCGTCATGAACACCTCGTCCATGATGTCCTTCAGCTTCGATCCACGGAACGCGTTAATGGTCCGGAAGTCCGGCTTCTGGTTGCCAGCCAGCCACATGAACATGACATTCTCGCGCAGGGCTTTGGCGATCATCCGGGACGAGTACGTCCTGGTCATGTAGCCGTAGACGAGCACCTTGAGCATCATCAGCGGGTGGAATCGGCTGGCTCCGCCGCCCTTGGCATATTTCCTGAGGATCGGTTCAAGGGTCATTTCGTCGATCGTTGCGTTGACGGAGCGCACCAGGTGATTCGTGGGTATCAGTTCGTCAGCGCTTGGGGGCAGCAACCATGGCTGGTGCTGTTCGTATGGTTTGAAGGTGACTTTGTCGCTTTTTCCTCTTGGCATGGAAAATTCTATCACGTTAGGCACTATTCGTAAATTCTAAAAAACAGGGGGCTGCCCAAACTTATTGGACAGCCCCTTCCGATGATCGTAGGGCGTACAACGCCATCAACCGCCTATGGGCGGCGGATTATCCAGGCTCGGCAGTTCTTCCTCCGCCGGCGCGGCGCGGGGAACGGGTTCGGAGCGGAAGGGTTCCCAGAAGGGCTCAATGCCCGCGGCAAGCTTAGGCAGGCTCACGAGTATGATGTCCTCGCCGAAAGGTACCCTGAAGCTCGCCTCATAGGCCTGGCCGTTCGCCTCGAAGCGTACCGTATGCCGCTGGCCTACCACTGAAGCCTTATCGCGCTCGCGCAAGGCAAGCTGCAGCGGCTCACCGCCGTTCACCGACACCGATAGCGCGCGGAAGCCCGCATAGCTGCCGTCCGCGGCCGATTTATTATCAAGGAGCAGGGTATGGCCCCTGCCGTATATGAACACGACCAAGGCCAGGGCCAGGTAGGCCGCCAGGAGCAGGCCGCGTATAATCAGGCGCTTTTGAGGCGTCGAACGCAGTACCACGGTAGGCGCGCTCATAAGGTATCCTCCTTGATAGGCTCAATAGCCTCTATAGGCGCGGCGCTCGCCACGCCTTGCCTGAGGCCGGCCCGGTCAATTTCCACGCCGCGCTGCTTGCGCCAGGCGTGGAGCACCAAGGCCAGGGCTATGGCGCCATAGCTGAAGGCGTCGCGGAAGTATTCGCCTATCTGCGCGGAGCCGAAGAGTTGCGCGCCCGCCCGGGGCATCACTATGTACATAAGGTGGAGCAAGACCACGCCCACGAATACATTGGGTATGGTAGCCTTGGTTACCGAGGCTCCGCCTACGAGTATCGCCGCCACGGCGAAGAAGCCCGTCTGCCGGTGCGCGTTATAGGTAGCCATATTGCCCATATTCTGCAGGAATATGATCTGACCAACCATGGCCAGTATCGTGGATATGATAATGGCTATGACCCTGGTTCGCGCCACCGGTATGCCCGACGCGTTGGATACGATCTGATCCTGGCCTATGGCGCGCATGTCCTGCCCGAGCTTGGTCTTCCTGAACCAGATAATGAATACGCAAAGCAGGATGATGATGAGGTAGGTGGCTATGGGCAGGTTCGTGCCGAAGAGCTTGACCATGAGGAGGTCATCCAGGCTTTGCCGCACCGAGTCCAGGTTCAGGGTATTGCGTATGCCGAAACCGCGGCTCAGCGTTATAGCGGCCGAACGCATGGGTATGACGCTGCCCATAAGGTAGAGCACCACGAACTGGTATATGCCGTCCATAAAAAAGCCCAGGATAAAGCCGGTGACCATCTCGCGGCCCCTGGCGCGGTTAAGCACCTCGCCGCAAAGCCAGCCTAAGAATATGGCTATGGGCAGGCCGACGAGGTTGGCGAAGATGAGTCCGGACACGCCAATGATATTCCAGTCCACCGCGAAAATAAGGCCTATCTCGCCCGCCATGGCGCCGAGCACCATGCCGAAGTTAAGGCCCATGCCCGCCATGACAGGGAGTATGAGGCTGAATACCAGGAAGGAATTGCGGCCAATACGGGTCAGGATCTCCTGGATTATATAACCGGCCGAAAGGCCCGACACGGGCGTGGCGGCGGCGGTGAGCACGAGGAAGATGATCACAACCACGTTATCCGCAAAGAAGCGGCGTATGCTCGTCTTCTTGATCATTTTGACACCTTCGTCTTTCTGGTCAGCGCGTAGAGTATCATGCCGTTCGAGAGCACGATGCGTAGCACCTCGGACATGTCGGTTTTAAGCACGCTATTGATAACGCTGGGGGTCATGGTCAGTATGCCCTGGAACAGGAGGGTGCCCACGAGCACGTTCACCATGCTGGCCTTATTCACGCTCGCGCCGCCTATGAGCAGGGCGGCCACCGCGGGGAAGGCCATGTACAGCGGCCCCTGGTATAGCTGGATGAAGCCATAGCTTTGCTGGTACACCAGGATGCCTATGGCGCCGAGCATGGTCGACACGATCACGCTTATCGTGCGCATCTTGTCCACGGACACGCCGCCGGCCCTGGCGAAGTCGGGGTTTGAGCCCACGGCCGTCATGGCGGTACCGGTCTTTGAGCGGAAGAAGACGTACACGAGCAAGGCGCAGAGCAGCACGAACAGTATCATGCCCGTGGGAATGAAGAAGCTCTCGCCTATACGGACCGACAGGAAGTTATTGAGTATCTGGCCCCAATAATTATCCAGGGTAATGGTGGTGCGGAGTCCCTGCCCCGCGTAGCCCCATACCATGGTCGGGTTCGAGTAGGGCAGGAGCAGCCAAAGAATAGAGAAGAACGTGACCATGGAAAAGCCTACGTACATGGCTATGGTCATCTCGTCGCCCTTGACCCGGTTAAGGAGCTGCCCGTAGAGCCAGCCCATTAGGATGGCAAAGGGCATGGATATGGCCAGCGCGCCGGCGAAGCCCAGCCAGCCGGTAAGCCCGAACTGCATGGCAAGGGTACCGCCTAAGAGCCCCGCAATGATGCCAACGGGAAGCCCGAAATTGAGGCCGCAGCCGGACTGCACCATGGGAACCAGGGCGAGCACCAAGATAGCGTTCTGGCCGAAACGGTTCAGCACGTCCGATATGGAGGTGTCGATACGCACGCCCACGAAGGGGGCCGCAATGAACAGCCCTATGAGGAAGAAGAAGATTATTATGCGCGGCAGGCCGAAATCCGCCACGAATTCCTTAAGCTTACGCACCCGCAGCCTCCTTGCGCGACTCGCCGGCCATAAGGAGGCCGAACTCCGATATATCCGCGTCGGGGGGCAGTATGCCCGCTATGGATCCCTCGTCGACTATCGCTACGCGGTCGCAGATAGAGCGCAGCTCCTCGAGCTCGCTGGACACCATGACGATAGTCGTGCCGAAATCGCGGTTATAGTGCCTGAGGCTCTGCAGCACCAGTTCCTTGGCTCCTACGTCTATGCCGCGCGTAGGCTCGCTCACGAAGAGCAGTTCCGGCTTGAGCGCGAAGGCCTTGGCCAGGCATATCTTCTGCTGGTTGCCGCCCGACAATTCCTTGGCGCGTTGCTTGGCGCCGGTACATTTTATAGACAGTAGCTCTATGTACTCCTGAGACAACTTTTTGAGCGCTTCCTCGTCGCGCAACCGTACGAGGCCGCCGAGGAAGGAGCGGAGGTAATCCCCGCGTATCTGCATGGCCGTAAAGCCGATATTCCAGTCGAGCGGCTCGTCGAGGAGCAAGCCCACGCCGCGCCGGTCTTCCGATACGAAAGCCATGCCCAGCTCGAGCGCCCCGCGAGGATCGTTCAGGGGCACGTCTTTACCCTTGAAGCGGACGTTGCCTCCGGCGGGATAGAGGCCCATGACGCCGTTGGGTATGCCGAGCTTGCCCTGCCCCGCGAGGCCGCCTATGCCCAGTATCTCGCCTTTCCGCACCGACAGGTTCACGTCCTTAACGGTTTCTCCCGGCATATCCACCCAGAGTTTATCAAAGACCAGGATGTCGTCGCCGATTACCCTGCCGGATCGATCGGTGCGCTTGGCCTCAACCGACCGGCCCACCATCCAGGAGGCTATGTCCCGCACGCTTACGCCCTTAGCCGGCGTATCCTTCACGACGAGGCCGTCGCGCAGCACGACTATGCTGTCGGCCAGGGTGGTTACTTCATGGAGGCGGTGGGAAATGAAGATGATCGCTATGCCCTGGTTGGCCAGGTGACGAAGCGATTTAAGGAGTATTTCGGCCTCGCTCTCGGTGAGCACGGCCGTAGGCTCGTCGAGGACCAGCAGCTTCACGTTCTCGCGGTTTATCTCCCGCGCTATCTCGGTGAACTGCTTGTGGCCTACGGGCATCTCCGACACCAGCATGTCGGGGTCGAGCTTGACGCCGAGGCGCTTGATGGCCTTATCGGCCCGGGAGCGCATCGTAACCCGGTCGAGCACGCTCATGCGATCGCCGAAGATATCGCAGGCGAAGTTAGCCTTCATGGCCTCGCGGTTCAGGGCGATATTTTCAGTGGTGGTGAACCCGGGGATCAGGGAAAACTCCTGGTGCACCATACCTATGCCGGCATCGAGCGCATCGAAAGGGCTCTTGAAGAACACCTCTTGGCCATCGAGCTTTATGCTGCCGCCGAAGCCGCCGGTCTCGGCTATGACGGGCATGCCGAAGAGTATGCGCATCAGCGTGGTCTTCCCCGCCCCGTTCTCTCCCACAAGGCCGACTATCTGGCCTTTACCTACGGAGAAGCTGACGTCCGCGAGCACGGAGTTGCCATAGAAGTCCTTCGAGATGCCCTCTAAAGACAGTAAAGGGGTATCGTTGGGCATGTTCCCTACCTTTTCTTGTGGGCCGCCGCTGTCCCTGACGGGACAGGCCCGGTTGGCGCGGCCGTATAACGGCCGCTGAGAGCGGATTCATGATATACCCAGTTGAGCGCCCGTGTCAAAAAAAAGCGGCGCCTGGGCGCCGCTAATCGTATCGCGGGCTAGAAAAGCCCGCTCGCTCGGATCGATGAACGCGCCGCGGCTTTTAGCGGCCGAGGCGCGAGCACGATTCCTTACTTGGAGAACTTCATGTTGTAGTATTTCTCGGGAACGGTCTGCTTGGTTGTGGGCAGGTAGCCCTTGCCGAACACGTAGGTGTCCATGTACACGAGCAGGTGGTTGTTAGCCTTCACGCCGGTGTTGGCGTCTATGTAGGATCCGCCGTTCCACTGGGCGCCGGGGGTATACACGGAGAACGCCGCGTAGAGCGCGTTGAGGTCGTTCTTCTGCGCTTTGCCTTCAACGACGTTCTTGGCGAACTCGCCAAGGCCGGCGGTAACGGTGAAGCCATAGGAGAAGGCCCAGGTGCCGAAGCGGCCAGCGCCGCCCTTGTCTACCACGGCCTGCTCAACCTTCTTGAGGATGGCGGGGAAGTTCCCGGCCTCTGCGGTCAGGTCTATGCCGAGAGCTCCCGGATAGCCCATGAGGGGAGAGGGAAGGTCGGCTTCCACGAAGAGGCCGCCGTACTGGAGCAGCTGCTTAAGCAGGGGCTCGGTGTGGGCGTCGTTGGTGCAGAAGAAGGCGGTGTTCTTGCCGTACTTCTGGATCCACGCGGGCACTTTCTCGAGGATGAACTGCTGGGCGCCGGCCACGCCAACGTCGGAGGTGGGGTCGGGAGCGGTTTCGAACACGAACTTCATGCCGAGGTCGATACAAGCCTGTTCCATGATCTGGCGGCGGAGGCCGAGGGTCTCATAGGACATGTGCCTGGGGAAGGATATGTGCACGAAGGTATCGGCGCCAAGCTGCTTGGCGGCCCATATGATGGTATAGCCGCGGCTGATAAAGTCGCTGTTCAGGGCCAGGTCGGCGGCGCCCTGGATCACGAGGGGATCCTCGTGGGGTTCGCCGGCCAGGAGCAGGATATCGGACCTCTTGGCGCGTACGCGCTTGAAGGCTTCGGCGGTGCCGGGCACCGACTGGTTCATAACGATAGCCTTCATGAGCGGATCGTCGGCGAGGGCCACGACTTGGGAGATCGTCGTTTCCTGCTGATCCATGAAGTTATCGGGGTAGGTGATGTGCTGGATCATGCCGCCGTCGGCTACTTTGCCGTAGCGCTTGATGAGTTCTTCCGCTCCGCGGAGATCATCCTCGGACTGAGAGACCGTACCGGTAACTACGCCGATATGGAATGCGGCTTTGGCTTGCGCGGGAGCTCCTGCGGGAGCTTCGGCCTTCTGGCAACCGGCTAGTGTGATCGCCAGCGCCATGAGTGCGATGAGCATTACGCTCAGGCCTTTCTTCATTGGTACCTCCTTGGTGGTATCCGTTCGGGGAACTATTCTGTTCCTCTCGAATGCTTTTGTCAACGTATTAATGATTATTAAAATTTTATATAACCCCGGCCCGCCACATAGGGATAGGAGCTCAGGACTAGGTGGTTCTTGGCCCGCACCTTGCTGTCCGGGTCCCGGTAGGGCTCCACCAGCCAGGCGGACGCGGGCCAGGATTTGCGAAGGGCCTTGCCCAGGGCCTCGGCGTCGCGGAGCAGGGCGGGCTTTGCCACGGCAGCCGCGACGTGGGCCA
>JBGSKZ010000275.1:0-3760 GCA_041741035.1 Treponematales bacterium | reverse complement strand
ACCAGCAGGTCATCGAGGGCTTCGCGCAGAAGCACGGCCTCGCCCACGCCCTGATCCTTGGCAAGCTCCGCCAGGCGCTCAAGCTGCGTGACGGTGAAGTGGGCGGTCTTAGGCGCCATCTTCTCCTCAAAGGCCAGCATGACCTTATCCCTGCCGCTTATCTTAGCCCTGTACAGGGCGCCGTCAGCCTTGCGCATGAGTTCCGCCTCGTTCGTCCCGTCAATCGGATAGGCCGCGGCCCCCGCGCTTATGCTCAGGCGGAGCGCTTCGCTCTTGCCGTCCACGCTCAGCGCCTCCAGGGCGGCCAGGGCTTCGCGCGCCTTCTCCAGGCGCAAAAAAGCCTGTTCGCGCTCCACGCCGATAAAAAGCGCCACGAACTCGTCGCCGCCGTACCGGGCTAAAAGCGCTCCAGGCATGGCGCTCAAGGCATCCGCCACGGCTTTGAGCGCAGCGTCGCCTCCCGCGTGGCCATGGCTCCTATTCAAGCTGGCAAAGTTATCCACGTCGATGAGCGCAAGAGTTATGGCTCCCGAATCCGCCTTTGCCAAAGCCTGGGCAAAGCTCTGCTCAAAGGATTCCCTCCCCGGCAGCTTGGTTAGTTCATCGCGATCAGCGCTTGTCATAGGTTCTCCTCTTATACTTAGATTATTTTATTTATAATACGTCCTCATATTACTGTCAAATGTTTTTATAAGTATTTTTTATTGATGACACAGCCTCCTTGCCTTGACGGCCATGGATAGCGCGCGGATACTATCGGCGAGACGAGCCTTAGCCTGAGGAGTAACCATGCCCGCCATTATCCATATAGATACGGACCGCACGAGCTTCATCATGGGCATGCTTCCGACGGGGCAGCTCGAGCAGCTGTACTACGGCAGGCGCCTGCGCGCCCAGGCGGACTACGCGGCGCTGAGGCAAAAGAACGACGTATCATACGGAACCGCGGTGGCTTATAGCCAAGTGGAGCCGGGCATAGGCCTCGACGACCAGTGCCTGGCCTACTCGAGCCTGGGCAAGGGCGATTTCCGCGAGCCTATGCTGGAGCTCGTATTCCCCGACGGCTCGTCTACGAGCGATTTTATCTACCATAGCCACAAAGCCTATCCCGGCCGCCCCAGCATACCGGGACTGCCGAGCGCGCTCGGCGACGAAAAAGACGCGATCACCCATGAAGTGACCCTGGTGGACGAGGCGGGCGCGCTTACGCTTACGCTCTACTTCTGCGCCTACCCCGCCTGCGACGTCATTACCCGTTTCGCCGCGCTTAGCAACGGCGGTGCGGGGCCAGTGCGCATACGAAGGCTCATGAGCGCCCAGCTGGACCTGGCGGGCGGCCCGTGGCGCTTTATCAGCTTCGACGGCTGCTGGGCGCACGAGCGCGAGCGCAACGAGCGCCCCCTGGTGCCCGGCGTATACCTAAACGATTCCAAGACCGGCCACAGCTCGGCTCGTCATAATCCCTTCGTCATGCTGGCCCGCGAAGGCTGCGACGAGGAAAGCGGCGAGTGCTACGCGACCAACCTTATCTATAGCGGCAACCACGCCGAGCTATGCGAGCGGACCTTCCAGGGCAAGCTCCGCCTGCTCACGGGCATCAATCCCTCGGGCTTCGAGTGGCTCCTGGGCCCAGGGGAGAGTTTCCATACGCCCGAGGCGGCGCTTAGCTGGTCGGGGTCCGGCTTCAACGGCATAAGCCGCAACATGCACGCCTTCGTGCAAAGGCACATCGTGCGCGGTACCTGGGCGCGCAAGGAACGGCCGGTGCTCGCCAACAATTGGGAGGCCACCGAATTCGACTTCGATAGCCGCAAGATACTGGCGCTGGCCAAGGAGGCCGCCGCCCTGGGCATGGAGCTCTTCGTGCTGGACGACGGCTGGTTCGGCGAGCGGGACGGCGATACCCGCGGACTTGGCGACTGGAAGCCCAACAAGAAAAAGCTGCCCGGAGGCCTGGCGGCCCTGGCGGAGAAAATCAAGAAGCTGGGCCTGCTCTTCGGCATATGGGTGGAGCCGGAAATGGTGAACGAGGACAGCGAGCTCTACCAGGAGCATCCCGATTGGGCGGTAAAGCTGCCCGGCCGCGAGCCCTCGCGCGGCCGCAACCAGCTGACCCTGGACCTCTGCAGGCCGGAAGTGCGCGCGTACATCGTGGAGGCCATGAGCGCCGTATTCTCATCCGCGGATATTTCTTACGTAAAGTGGGACATGAACCGCAATCTGTCCGACCAGTACTCGGCCGCCCTGGGGCCGGAGCATCAGGGGGAATTCGCCCACCGCTATGTGCTGGGCCTCTATGAAATACTCGGCGAGCTGGTCAGGCGCTTCCCGGACATACTCTTCGAGTCCTGCGCCTCGGGCGGCAACCGCTTCGACCTGGGCATGCTCTGCTATATGCCCCAGATATGGACCAGCGACAATACCGACGCCTATACGCGGCTGTCGATACAGGGCGGCTCGTCCTACGGCTATCCCCCCTCGGTCATGGGCGCCCACGTATCGGCCAGCCCCAATATGCAGAGCCTGCGCGCCGCGGGCATAGAGACGCGCTTCAACGTGGCCGCCTTCGGGCTCTTAGGCTACGAGCTGGACCTTACCCTGCTGTCGGGCTTCGACAAAAAGGCCATCAAGGAGCAGCTGGCCTTCTACAAGGCCCACAGGAAGCTTCTGCAGTTCGGCCGCTTTACCCGCCTCCGCGAGCCTTTGGACCCGGACAAGATAATCTGGCTGGCAAGCGAAGAGGACGGATCCCGGGCCATAGCCGGACTGTTCCAGGGGCCGGCCAAGGTAGGCCTCGGCCACGATATACTGCGCGCGGCGGGCCTGGACGAGGAGGCCGACTACAAGGTGAGCGGGCGCAGGCAGTACATAAACGTGCGCGCCTTCGGGAACCTCGTCAACCGCGTGCTGCCGGTCAAGATACGGGGCGACGGCCTCATCCACACCGTGCTGGCGGACCACTATATGTTCGCCATGACCGACGAGGAGTATAGCGCCGGCGGCGATCTCCTAAACGCGCGGGGGATAAGCTTAAAGCCCCAGTTCTGCGGCCCCGGCTATAACGAGAACGTGCGGCTCCTGTCTGATTACGGCTCGCGGCTCTACCTCTTCGAGCGGGTCGAGGGCGGCCAGGCCTAGCCTGCCCGCGTATGGCGCGCAAAGACAGGCGCGGCGCGGCGAAGGTTCCGCGCCGAAGCCTAGCGGAACTCCTGTACCGCCAGCCTGCGGCGATGAAGAAAGCGCCGCGCTTCGCCGAGCTCGTAGCCCTGCTTAACGGCTCAGCGGCGTTGCGGAAGCTCAGCCTCGAGCCGCGCGCTTGGCGCCTGCTCGCGGAGCCGCGCCTAAAGCCCGAAAACCTGCCGCATTTTTATAAGACCTATCGGCTGCCCCCACATGAGTTCTTTCCGGGCTTTCTCGAGCTTAAATGGGCTCAGCTTGAGGCGGCGGCGGCGCGCAGGGCGGAGCGCGCCGCCTTCATAGAGGCCAGCATGCGGAGCCTGGCGCCTGAAACGCTCGCCATGCTCGAATGGCTTAAGGCCGTCGAGGCGCGCGCGCATAACAAAACGCCGCTCTGGGCGGAGGCTTTCGAGCCCCGGACTAAAAAACGCGCGCGGGAACTGGCCGCCATGGATGACGCGGGCTGGCAGGCGCTCATAGCTACGCGGCTGGCCCAACTCAGCGCGCGCTACCCGGCCCTAGCCCTGCCGCCGGAAGGCTTGATCCTTGACTATTGGGCGCTCGCTTGCCTGCCCGACCCGCG
>JBGSKZ010000274.1:0-1033 GCA_041741035.1 Treponematales bacterium | reverse complement strand
CCGGCGGCCAGGGCGGCCGCTACGCTGCGCTCCATCACCGCGGGGTCGCCTGCGTGCCAGCCGCAGGCTAGGTTGGCCGAGCTCAGGCAGCCAAGCAGCGCTTCATCGAGGCCCAAGCTCCAGGCGCCGAAGCTTTCGCCGAGGTCCGCGTTCAAGTCTATGCTTCTCACAGCGACTCCAGCACTATGCCGTACATTTCCCGCAGGACCTTGCCATAGTCCTCGGCGGGCAGTCCGTCCACCGAGAGGCTCCTCTCGCCGCTGAGGCCATCCACCGCCCCCGCCTCGTATACGGCACGCAAGACCGCCAACTCGGTATCTATGCTCCCGATGAGAGGCCATCCGCTGAGTATGGACAGCGCGCCGGCCAGTGCGTATGCGCCCCAGTTGGATATTCCCGCCGCCATGGGGAAATCGGCGGCGGCTTCGCAGAATATGCGCTCCCCCTGGGGTACCGCGGCGGAGCAGGCTTTCTTGAGCGAGCCCATGCCGAGCTCGTTGCCGCCGTCGCCTATCGCCGCCGTTATCCAACCGCGCTTGGCGGCCGCGGGGAAGAGGGCGTCCGCGGGCGGGGCTATATCGTCGAGTATGGCGCCGCGCATGGAGTAGCGGTGGCCGTCCGCCGCGCTGCCGGGCCGCTCTACGGCAATAACGAGGTCCGGCTTGAATTCCGATGCTAGGAGCCCGCAGGCCGCCTGGGCTTCGGCCTCGCCGTCCGGCAGGTTGATTATATGGTCGTGCCTGGCGCCTAGGGCAGCGCGGGACGACAAGACCCCCGGCTCCTTACGGCAGCTTTCCTTGCGCGCGGCGCAGGCGGCGGCCACCAACGGGCCGGAATGGCGGTCGCTCAGGATGATGGTTTCGGCGCCGAGCGTGGAAAACGCGGCGGCCAGGGCCGTGGCGCCAGGGGGGCCGTCGCTTTCTCCCCGCATAGCGGAGCGCACGCAGAAGCCGGTTACTAAAATAACGCGGCGAGCCGTCAGCAGGGCTTGCGCGGCGGGCTCAAGGAGGCCTAGGGGCGCGCTCGAAGCTAG